>CALVMY010000056.1 GCA_944349405.1 uncultured Bacilli bacterium
ATAAAATCTTATATGGAAAGCAAGAATATTATGAAGATCAGCTTTTAAAAGCTGGTTTAACTGATAAAGATTCTTTTTCTTGCGCATCATATTTAAAAGAATGCGGAAATAGACCTAAAAAAGGCGATATTTTAAGCTGGGCTGAAAGTAGCGCTGTTGTTTTTGCAAACTCGGTTTTAGGTGCAAGATGCAATAGAAATAGTGGAATGCTCGATTTGTTTGGTTCAATTATTGGTTATGTTCCTGAATTTGGACTACTTCTTGATGAAAATAGAAAAGCAACATGGGTAGTTGAAGTTAAAACTTCAAAAGTTCCTGAAGCACAAATTCTTGGTTCAGCAATTGGAATGAAAGTATTGGAAGAAGTTCCTTATATTGTTGGATTGGATAAATTTATTGGAACGGAAATTGATTTTGAAAATGAAGCTTATTTAAAAGATATGGGTGCTGCAAGTGCCTCAAATGGTGCTGTTGGATTATTCCATGTTGAAAATTTAACTCCTGAAGCAAAAGAGCAAGGAACTAAATTAATTGCTCCAAATGCAAAAAAATACATTATTGACGATACAGAATTAGATAGAGTTTATAAATCTTATCCAAATATGTGGAAAAATAAAGATGCAGATCCAGATATTACATTTATTGGTTGCCCACATTTAACTTATCATCAACTTAAAAATTGGTGTGAAAACTTATTAGCTGCCTTAAATAAAAACAATAAGAAAAAAATCAACGGACAAGTTATTTTGACTTCAGCTCCAAAGGTTAAAGAAAAATTCATTTCTGAAAATAAAGACTTATATGAAAAAGTATATGAAAAAGGAGTTAGATTATCATCAATTTGTCCTTTAATGTATACAAATAATCCATTGGTCCATGGCAAAGCTATTTTAACTAATTCAAATAAATTAAGAACATATTCGATGGCAAGATATTTTAAGGACGAAGAAATTCTTGCTTTGGTAACTAAATAGGAGGTTAAAGGTATGAAATCATTTAAAGGTAGAGTAATTGCTAAAGGAAACTTTAAAGGTGAAGCAGCGGTTTCTCATCAAGGTTTTAATACATTAGCTTCTTTTCAAAAATCTGCATTAATGAAAAAGAAAAGAGTTTTAGTTAGCGACCAAAATAACAAAGATTTATATGGGGTAGATATTACTAATAAAATTTTATGTTTGCCTATTACCATTGGTTCAACTACTGGTGGATTAGTTATTCAAACTGTTTGTGATATGGGAATTAATCCTGCTGCTTTTTTATTCAGCGAAGAAATCGATTCATTAGCAGCAAGCGGAATTGTTTTAGCAAAAGTTTGGCAAAATTCTTCAATTATTTGTGTTGATAAATTAGGAAAAGAGTTTTTAGATACTGTAAAAACTGGCGATCAACTAGAGATTAAAGAGGATGGCGAAGTCATAATTCTATAAAACATATACTATATATAATAATTAAGGGATTAAAATCCCACCCAACCCGCCTTGATATTAATCAAGAATGTTACGAGTTAGAAAAATTTACAAATTATTTTTAAAAATTTATAAATTGAGATATTTATCTAAATCATTTAGCATTTCGTTTAATTTTGTAAAAGCCTGTGCTAAAGGATATCCATCAATAAAGCAATGTGAAACCGTTATATTTAATGTTAAAAAATAACGGTTTTCATTTTTGTCATATTTGTATTTATCCCAAAAAACTCTAGGAACACTACTTGAAGTATAATTTTTAGAAGGAGTTGGATGATTCATTCCTAAAATAGAAATATTAGGAACACAGGTAATGTAATAAACAGCATAATCATCGTCGTTATATACTAAATCAATTTCTGTTTTGTTTTTAATTTTATCGATATTTTCACGAGTTTCTTCATAAAAAATTTTAAATGAATCTCTTAAATCATTTCTTGTATTAAAATAAACGCCCCCATTTGACATAACCGTATAAGTAGGATTAATTGTCTCAAAATAAACGATTTCTCCATCAATTTCTCGAAGGTGAAATTCATAAATACTATTCATCGCAAGTGTCGTTAGGTATAAAAAAGGAATAAAAAAGGAAATTCTCTTTTCGTTTTTATAATTTACTAAATTTGTAACGTCGATTTTTACATTAAATCCATAAGTTGGATCGTCAAAGGTTTTAAAGTAGTTATATTGGTTAATTTTTTTAAAAGTGCTTTTATCTATAATCTTCATATTGTTCCCCTTTATTGTCGAAATAATTTTAAATTATTATTTATAAAGATAACACGAAATTTATTTTCTTTTTGTTAGATTTTTTAAAATAAGAAATAAAGTTTTGGTATAATGATTTAAGTAGTTTATTAATAAAACAAGGAAACAATTATGGATATTAATGAAAAGATTAAAAATTTAAGTATTGAAGAAAAAATCGCTTTTTTACGTGGAAAAGATTCTTGGAATACAGTGCCTTTAGAAAAAATTAATCTAAAGAGTATTAGGATGAGTGATGGTCCACATGGTTTAAGAAAAGAAAATCTAGATAGCAAAAATCCAATGGAGGGCACTTACCCTGCAGTTTGTTTTCCAACGGCATCATTATCATCATGCTCATTTGATAGAGATTTATTATATGAAATTGGTAGAAGAATTGGCAAAGAGGCTCGAAACCAAAATGTCCATATCGTTTTAGGACCTGGCGTTAATATAAAAAGAAATCCTTTATGTGGCAGAAACTTCGAATATTTTAGTGAGGATCCTTATTTAGCTGGCGAACTTGCTATTGCTTTTAGTAAAGGTGTTGAGTCAAATAATGTTGGAGTTTGCGTAAAACATTTTGCGGTTAATAGTGAAGAAAAAGATCGAGCAAGAATTAATGAAGTTGTTGATGAAAGAGCTCTTAGAGAAATTTATCTTGAAGCATTTAGAAAATGTGTTGAAGAAGCAAATCCTGCTTCAATTATGCCTTCTTATAATTTAGTAAACGGAACTTATGCTTGTGAAAATAAATATCTTTTAACAGATATTTTAAGAAAAGAATGGAATTTTAAAGGAATTACTATATCCGATTGGGGAGCTGTCAATGATGCAACCTTATCGATTAAAAATGGTCTTGATTTAGAAATGCCAAATTCTTCTAATGTAAATTATTTTAAAGTTTTGGAAGATTATAGAAGTGGAAAAATTAGTGAAGAAGATATTAATGCCCCTGTTTTTAGATGCATTTCTCTTTATGAACAATTAGAAAATAACGAAAATGAAATTGCAGATTATGCTTCTGATCATGAATTTGCTGTTAAAGCAGCTGAAGAATCAATTGTTTTACTTAAAAATGATGGGAAATTATTACCATTAAATGAAAACGAAACTATTCTTTATGTTGGGGAATTTATTAATCGCACCCATTATCAAGGGCTAGGCTCTTCTAAAATTAATCCTTATAGATTAACAGGATTTATTAAAGAACTTGAAAAATATTCAAGTCATTATCAATATGCTAGAGGTTATGATTCTTCTTCGCTTTCAAAAAGTAGAGGATTAATTAAAGAAGCTGTTGACTTAGCTAAAAATAAAAATAAAGTCGTTGTATTTTTAGGTTTGACTAAAGAAATAGAAAGTGAAGGTTATGATAGAAAAAATGCGTCATTGCCTGAATGTCAAATCGAACTAATTAATGAAATTAGCAAAGTTAATCCTAATATAATTGTTGTTTTAGAAAACGGTTCAGTTGTTGAATTGCCTTTTATTAATCAAATTAGAGGTTGTATTGAATGTTATCTTGGTGGAGAAGGAATAAACGAAGCCATTTTGCGTGTTTTATATGGAAAAGTTAATCCATCTGGTAGATTAAGTGAAACATTCTTTAAAATTTTAGATAATTCAGTGATGAAAAATTATTTGACAAATAATCGTTTTGATAATTTACATAAAGAATCGATTTTTGTTGGTTATCGATATTATGTTTCTCATCCTGAAGAAGTTTTATATCCTTTTGGATATGGACTTTCTTATTCTGATATAACTTATTCAAACTTTAAAATTGAAAATGAAATGCTTAATGAAAATAATGAAATTAGAATTTCGTTTGATTTAACTAACCATTCTTCAATAGATGCAAAAGAAGTAGTCCAAGTTTATATTGGAAAACCAAATGATGTAATTTTTAATCCAAAAAGAGAATTAAAACAATTTAAAAAGGTTGAAGTTAAAGCGAATTCAACTATTAATGTTGAAGTCACATTACCTTATAAAGCTTTTGAATATTTTGATATAAATGTAAAGAAATTTATTGTCCAAGATGCCATTTATAATGTTGAAGTTGCAAGAAACTCACTTGACGTGATTGAAAGATTTAGAGTTAAAGTAAATGGAGTAAGAATGGATTATAGTGATTCTCCTTATTATTTAAAAGCACAAAAATATTTTAAATGCGATGTTAAAAGTATTACCGATAATGAATTTTTAGAATTAGATCACTCATTAGTTATTAGAAAAATTGATAAAGCAAATTATAAGCATGATTTAAATTCATCAATAGATTTAGCAATTGAAATGGGTTCTAAAGGAGCAAAATTACTTAAAGGCATCTTAAAATCTTTTAGCGCTATAAAAAACGATAAATTTATTCAAGAAATAGCTTTTTCTTCTCCTTTAAGACAAATTAGATACTTTGCAAATAACTTTTTAAACGATGAAGAAATAGATTTAATGCTCAAGATTATGAACGATGAAAAATATATTTCTAATATTTTTAAATTTTTAATTAATCTAACAAAAAAGAATAAATAAACTCATAACTTTAATTAGAATTATATTTATAATATAATTCTTAATCGTGAAAAAGACATCTTTAAAAGGAAGTTTAATATTATTGCTTGTTGCCTTTTTATGGGGTATAAGTTTTGTTTTTCAATCAAACGCTACTAAATATATGGATGCTTACACAATTCTTTATTTAAGAAGTTTAGTTGGAGCGTTAACAATTCTTCCTTTTATGATTTATTTTTTAAAAAAAGATAAACAAAATAATATTAAAAGTAAAAAAATAGATTTAATAATTGCTCCAATTTTATGTGGTATAGCTTTATGCTTATCTTCTATTTTTCAACAGATTGGTTTAGAAACAGTTAGTGCTGGAAAAACCGGATTTTTAACTTCTTTATATATAATTTTAGTTCCGCTTTTTAGTTTGTTCTTACATAAAAAATGTGGAATTAATGTTTATATTTCGATTGTAGTTGCTTTGGGTGGATTATTTTTACTTTCTTTTGATTTTAAAAGCGGATTTAGTTTCTCAAGTGGCGATTTATTTGTTTTAATTGGAGCTTTATTTTTTGCTATTGAAATATTATTAGTTGATTATTATTCGAATAAAGTTAACGTATTTTATCTTTCTTTTGGTCAACTTGTTTTTCAAGGAATTGTTTCATTTTTAATTAGATTAATATTAGGATTTGATGTTAATGCTTTTATTAATATGATTAATGTTGAATCTGTTATTTCAATTTTATTTATCGGGGTTATTTCTAGCGGAATTGCTTATACTTTACAAATGGTTGGGCAAAAAGAAGTTGATCCGACTGTTTCAAGTTTAATTTTATCTTTAGAAAGCGTATTTTCAGCAGTTTCTGCGGTTATAATCTATCAATTTTATAAATTTAGCAATGTTAATCAAAATATGTCTATCGAAGAGATATTCGGTTCGATTATAATGTTTATTGCGGTTATTTTTTCTCAACTTCCAAGCGAATGGTTTAAAATCAAACGAAAGAAGAACGAAGAGGTATAATTATTTTTAAAATGAAAATTAATTTCAAATGAAAATATAATTGTCGATTATAATTAATTATTTTTTTAAATTATTTGTTTTGAAAGTATTTAATGGCTATAACATAAATAGGAGGAATTAATATATGACAAAATTTGCACTTCAAATTAATAAAATATGTTTAGCAGCAATGTTTTTAGCTCTTGGATGGCTTTTTCCTTTTATTACTGCTCAAATGGCTCAACTAGGCCAAATGCTTTTGCCAATGCATATTCCAGTAATTTTATGTGGGTTTGTTTTAGGCCCTGTTTATGGAGCTTTAATCGGTTTTATAACCCCAATTACTAGGACTTTAATTTTTGCAATGCCACCAATGGTTCCTACTTCACTTTCAATGATGTTTGAACTTGCTACTTATGGGGCAGTTAGCGGATTACTTTTCATTCTTTTAGTTAAAAGATTTAAAAAGGTTGATTCTATCGCTTTAATTTATATTTCTTTAATTTCAGCTATGATCTTAGGAAGAGTAATCGGAGGAATTGCTACATATGCTTTTACATTTTTAAATGCTGAAGCCGCAGCATATACATGGGAAGCTTATTGGACAGGATTTTTTGCTACTTCTTGGCCAGGAATGATTGTTCAACTTATTTTAATTCCAGCAATTATTAGATTATTATATGGATTAAAATTAATTCAAAAATTTATTCCTGATTATTCTTTAACTAAAAACAATGCTAATAGTGAAGAAGAAACTAATACTACTGAAAAAAGCGAATAGTTAAGTAAGTATTTAATCAAATAATTAAGAATTATGGATAATTTATCATTAATAGTGCCTAAAATAGATAATCTTTTAAAAAATAAAGATTATATTGTTATTGCTATTGATGGAGATAGTGCAAGTGGAAAGTCTTCACTTGCACTATCCTTATTTTATTATTATAAAAATGAAGTTAATGTTATTCATATCGATGATTTTTATTTAGCTAACCAAGGAAATATCGATATGAATAATATTAATAAAATGTATGATGGTAATATTGATTATAATAAATTAAAAGAAGAAGTAATTAATAATTTATCCAAAACTACTTTTTCTTATTCAATTTTTGATTGTAAAAATCAAGTTTTGAATAAAGAAAAAGTAGTTGTTAATAAAAAAAGAATAATGATTATTGAAGGAAGTTATTCTTTAAATGCTAGTAAACTTGGAAAATATTATGATTTTTCAATATTTTTAAAAATAGATAAATCTTTACAAATTGAAAGATTAAAAAATAGAAATAAAAACAATTTTAATGACTTTTTAAATAAATGGATTGTCTTAGAAAAAAATTATCAAGAACATTATAAAATTGAAAAAAATTGTGATTTTTTAATAAATGTAAGCTGAAAATAGGCTTTATCTATTTCAAATGAAAGTAAAAATAGATTATTCGAAAGACTTTATTAAAAAAATGTAAGCCAGAATGTTTACTGACTAGTTTTATTAAATGTGCTAAACTAAAATATAGTCAAATGTAAGGGCTTTCATACATGAAAAATATCTATTTAAACTTGAAAAGATTTGATATCCCGAGGGAAATGGGGGGTATCAATGACACCGCTTTAAACGAAAGTTATGGAAAAACAATCGTTTCTGGCATTGAAAAAATGAATTTAGACATTCCAATTACTATCTATTTCCAAGAATCTAATTTATTTCCGGCCTTAAGTGAAGCTAAAAAGATTCATATTGGTTGCCAAGGAGTCCACTATGGAGATGTTAGCGTAGGTGGAAATTTTGGTGCGTTTACAACCTCAAGAACCGCTAAATCAATGAAGGCAATTGGAGTAAATGATTGTTTAATTGGACATTGTGAAGAAAGAAATCACTTAAATTATTTAACTTCATTAAATGGTGGAAGTTACGATATTAATTTAATTTTAAATAAAGAAGTTAAAAATGCTACCGATTTAGGAATGAATGTTCTTTATTGTATTGGTGAAAAAATTGAAGAACAAGATCATAAATATGAAGTTTTAAAGAATCAATTATTAGTCGGATTAAAAGATGTTGATTTAACAAAAGTAACAATTGCTTATGAACCTGTTTGGGCAATTGGGCCTGGAAAAACACCACCAGATAAAGATTATATTGAAGATATTGTTAAACATATTAAAAGCGTAGTCCCTTGCAACGTTGTTTATGGAGGAGGATTAAAAATCGATAATGCAAAAATGCTTGCCTCTATCAAAGAATTAGACGGTGGTTTAATTGCTTTAACGAGATTTGGTAAAGATTTTGGTTTCTATCTTAATGATTTTGAAGAAATCGTAAAAACATATAAGGAAGGTTTAAAGTAATATGAAAGTAAATTTAGAGTATGGCGATGGTCAAGTAGCAGTTGAAGTACCAGAAAATAGTGATGTATTTGAAACTGGGGTAACTGTAAAAGACCCAGAAGGAATTAAAGATGTAAAAGCTGCAACATTAGATGCTTTATTACATCCACTTGATATGAAACCAATTTCTGAACTTGTTCATAAAGGGAGCAAAATTACAATTGTCTTCCCTGATAAAGTTAAAGGTGGTTTCCAAGACGATTCTCATCGTAAAACATCAATTCCATTAATTATTAGTGAATGTGAAAAATATGGTGTTGAAGAAAAAGATATCTTACTCATCTGCTCAAATGGTTTACATAGAAAAAATAAACCAGAAGAAATTAGAAGAATCTTAGGCGATGAAATCTTCGATAGATTCTATCCAAAAGGACAAGTTATTAATCATGATAGTGAAGATTGGGATCATTTAGTTGATTGCGGCAAAGAACCAAAATACGGTGCAAAAGTTGTCATTAATAAATATGTTTATGATAGCGACGTTTGTTTCTTAATCGGACACGCACAAGGAAATCCTTATGGTGGATATAGCGGAGGCTATAAACATTGTGCAACAGGTATTTCTAACTGGGAATGTATTTCTTCTCACCACTGTCCAGCAGTAATGCATAGAGATGACTTTGTTCCAGTTTCATCTCACTCCTTAATGAGAAAGAAATTCGACGCAATTGGAGAATGGATGGAACATTCAATGGGCAAAAAATTCTTCTGTTGCGATGCAGTATTAGATTCATTCTCTCATCAAATTGCAGTCTATGCTGGTGAAGCTCATCGTGTTCAAGAAGAATCTTGGAAAATTGCTGATAAACGTACTTATGTTAAATGGGCAAAGAAAAAATATGATGTTGTTATCTTTGGACTTCCAAATGATTTCCAATATGGTACAAGACAAGGTAGAAATCCAATCTTAGTAGAACAAGCAATTTCGGCTCAAGTTGTTAGACTTAAAAGAGTAATGGCAGATAAACCTGTAATTATTGCTTTAGCTCAATGTGATGGAGATTTCGGGGATGACGAATTCCCAGCAATGAAAGAAGTTTATGAATATTTCCAAAATCATGAAAACACTCTTCCAGAAGTTGAGCATTATTATAACGAAATGGATAATGCAAAATATATTGAACTTTATCGTAATCATTATGCATTCCATCCATATCATGCATTCTCAATGATCTCCTGTGCACACATTGCCGAAAGAGATTGTAAAGCAGTTTATATTGTTGGAGCAAAAGATCCTGGAACAGCTAGAGGAATGGGAATGAAGACTAGATCAACTGTCATGGAAGCTTATGAAGATGCCAAGAAATTTGTTGGAGATAATCCAAACGTCTTAGTATTACCAATGACATTTAAAAGACCTTCAGTCCACTTATGTATGGAGGATGATACAAATGAATAAAGAATTCTTAAAAATCAAAGGGAATGATATTACAAAAGGAAAAATTCCAATTGATATCTATAAAGACAAAGAAACAACATTTGCTTCAATGGCCGATTTAATGGTTGAAACTATTAAAGAAAACAACAAAGCAAATAAAAAGACTTTATTTATTGTTCCTTTAGGACCTGTTGGCCAATATAAATATTTTGTTAAAAGAGTTAATGAAGAAAGAATTTCTCTTAAAGATGTTACATTTATAAATATGGATGAATACATGGATGATGCAACTCACCTTGTTGACACCACAAATCCATTATCATTTAGAAAGATAATGTATGAAATTTGTTATAACTTAATCGATAAAGACTTAATTATGGATGAAAAACAAAGAATCTTCCCTAATTTAGGAAATATCGAATACATTGATAAAGTTATAGAAGAACACGGAGGAGTTGATATTTGTTTCGGAGGTATTGGAATTACTGGTCATATCGCTTTCAATGAACCACCTGAAAACGGAGAAAGTGAAGAAGAATACAAAAATCTTGGAACTAGAGTAGTAAAAATTACTGAAGCAACTAGAGTCGTCAACTCAATGGATGATTTCGATGGTGCATATTATCTTATGCCTGAATATGCTATCACCATTGGATTTAAAGAAATATTATCTGCTAAAAAGATTAGATTGTATTGCTTTAGAAATTGGCATAAATCAGTCGTTAGAAGAGCTAGTTTCTTAGAAAAAACTGTTGCCTATCCTGTAACACTTCTTCAAGACCATGATGATACAAGAATAGGTATTAGCGAAGAGTTAGCTGATTAAGGAGTATTAATTATGGCAGATGAAAAAAAAGTTAAAAAAGAAAAAAAGCCAAAAGGTTATTATAAAGATAAATTAACCCCAGCTTTTGTTAAAAAAATAAAAGCAAATAATGATGCTGCGGTTGCTGCAGTAGATTTAGTACATTTATCAAAACCAGTTAATGATGTTGAAACATCAGGCCCTAAAAAGATGAAAGATTTCTCATTGTGGGCAGGATGGAAAACAGCACTTGTTGGTATTGGTGGTGTTATATTCATTGTAATTATTTGGTGGATTTATGCCGCAATTTGTGAGGCTAATGATGTAACTTCATTCCTTTCTTCTCCAGTCGATGTTGCTTTAGCTTTCTATCATCAAGCAATTGAAACATCGAACCTTTGGAGACACTTAGGATTATCACTACAAAGAATTATTATTGGTTATTTAATTGCTCTTGTAGCATCTATTCCAGTTGCATTCTTAATGGCATGGTATAAACCAGTAAGAGCCTTCTTTGATCCATTTATTCAATTCTTAAGATGTGTTCCACCTATCGCATATGTTCCTGTTGTTGTTGCAGCTATGGGAACAAATGAAAATTCAAAATACTTCATTATTTTCTTAGCAGTTTTCTTAACAATGACCGTTACAATTTATCAAGGTGTTAGAAATGTTGATTTGACATTAGTTAAAGCCGCTTATACATTTGGCGCTAGAGATAGAAACTTATTCTTAGGCGTTGTTGTTCCAAGTGCTTTCCCATTTATCTTAACAGCTATGAGACTTGGTGTTGGTGCTGCTATGACCACCCTTGTTGCTTCTGAATTAACCGGCACAGCATATGGACTTCGAGCCTTCATTAACAGCCAAGGTTCACAATTAATAATGGATAACTGTATTATGGGTATTCTCGTTCTTGGTATTTTCGGTATTATTTTTG
>CALVMY010000057.1 GCA_944349405.1 uncultured Bacilli bacterium
TTTGCTTTTTGAAAGATTTTTAAATCCAGAAAGAAAAACAATGCCTGATATTGACGTTGACTTTCAAGATGTTCGAAGAGATGAAATTATTTATTATTTAGAAAATAAATATGGGAGTAAACATGTTTCTAGAGTTATAGCATTTCAAAGCATTAAAGCAAAAAATTCTTTAAGAGATGTTACTCGTGTTTTTGGTTATCCAGTCGGAGTTGCTGACAATTTATCCAAAAAAATTCCATTAAATTATAAAACTGAAGATGGTTCAACCGATTTTACTTTAGATGAAGTTTATCAAAAAATAACTATTTTTAAGGATACTGTCGACTCTTCTAGCGATAATCGATTCATTTTTCAATACGCTAAATTAATTGAGGGCCTTCCTCGCCAAAGAGGGCTACATGCCGCTGGCGTTGTTTTAAGTGAAAATTCACTTTTAGATTCAATGCCTTTAAATAAATTAAATCAAGATGAATTTGTTACACAATATGAAAAAGATTATTTAGAAGACCAAGGGTTTTTAAAATTTGATATTTTAGGAGTTACTAATTTAACTACAATTTCGAATTGCCTTTATTTAATCAATAAAGCTCATAATTTATCACTTAATTTTTATGATTTGCCGATTAATGATCCTAAGATTTACACTTTATTAAAACAAGGATATTTAATGGGGCTATTTCAAATTGATGCTAATGAAGGAAAAAAAGCTGTTTTACTAATCAAGCCAGATAATTTTAAAGAAATTGCTGATGCTACTTCTTTAGCTCGTCCAGGTCCAAAAGATTATATTCCTAACTATGTAAATCGAAAAAATAAAAAAGAAAAAATTATTTATCCTTCTCCTTCTTTAGAACCAATATTAAAATCGACTTACGGAATTATAATTTATCAAGAACAGATTATGAGAATAGCCCAACAATATGCTTCTTTTACTTTAGGTGAAGCTGATACTTTTAGAAGAGCTATTTCAAAAAAACATATCGATGATTTGTTGAATATAAAGCAAAAATTTATTAAAGGAGCATTAAAAAATCATCACTTAGAAAAAGAAGCAAATAACATTTTTGATATAATTTTAAAATTCGCATCTTATGGTTTTAATGAATCTCATGCTGTTTCTTATGCGATGATTATCGCTAAAATGGCTTATTTAAAGGCAACTTATCCTAGCGAATTTTATTCTTCCATTCTTTCAAGTAACAAAAACGATTCAAAATTTAATAATTATCTTGCAGAAATTAGTAAAAGACATATCAAAATTGATTTGCCAAACATTAATACTTCAGGACTATTCTTTATTCCAACAAAAAATTCGCTTATTTTCCCATTAAATAAAATCAAAGATATTAGTCCTTCTTTAGCAAAAAATATTGTTGAGGAAAGAAAAAATAATGGAAAATATAAATCGTTCCAAGATTTTTTACTTAGATCAATAAAATTTGATAATAAAATTACAGATAAGCAACTTTCAAATTTGGTAGATGCCGGTTGTTTTGATACATTTATTAAAAATCGAAAGCAATTAAAAATGCAAATCCCTGATGCAATGGACATGATTAAAGCTGGAGGAGAAACAGCTATTTCTTTAATAAGAGGAACGAATAAAGACTACGAATTAAAAGTCGATCCTTCAATTATTGACGACCCTTTTGAAAGAATGAATAATGAATTTAACGCTTTAGGAATACTTATTTCTGATTCATTGTTAAATCATATTTCTTTATCAGAAAAAGAGAAATCTCTAGTAACTAATATTTCTTCATTACTTCCTAATAAAAACTCATATATTTTAGGAATTATTCAATCGTTTAAAACTACTACTATTCGTAAAGGGAAAGATAAGGGTAATTTAATGGCTTTTTTAACTTTAAACAACAACAATGAAGAAATTGATGTAATTGTTTTCCCTTCTTATTATGTAAAATTTAATTCTTTAATTAAGGAAAATAATGTCGTTTTAATTGAAGGAAGATTAGAAATTAAAGATAATAAAGAGTCTTTTATTTTAAATTGGATGAAAGAGGTAAAAATAAATGAATAAAATTGTAATTATTGATGGGTATTCTTTGCTTTTTAGGGCATTTTTTGCCACTTTTAATATTGATAAAACTAAATTAATGCGCAATAAAGACGGCATTCCAACAAACGCAATTTATGCTTTTATTAATATGCTTGTTCCAATTTTAAAAAATTTAAAGGAAGATGATGCTTTATTTGTTGCCTTAGATTCATCTAAAAAAACATTTAGACATCAAGAATATAAAGATTATAAAGCTAATCGTAAACCTCTTGATGAAGAATTAAAAATCCAATTCCCAATATTCAGAGAACTTTTAACATCGTTAAATATACCTTTTTATGAAAATGAATATTTAGAAGCTGATGATATTGCCGGAAATATCGCTAAAAAAATGGAAAAAGAAAATTATAAAGTAGAAATTTTTACTAGCGATAAAGATTATTTACAACTTATCGATGAAAATATCACTATTGAATTAATAAAAAAAGGATTAAAAGATATTCGCGAAATGACTCCTTCTTCATTTATTGAAGAATGGGGTTTTAATCCAATTCAAATTATTGATTATAAAGCATTAAGAGGTGATGACAGTGATAATTTAAAAGGGATTCCTGGAATCGGAGATAAGACAGCTAAAGAATTAATAAAACAATATGGAAGCTATGAAAATATTGTTTCTAATGCTGATACTTCAAAAAAAATCGGTCAAAATATTGTTGAATATCAAGAAAATGGTCGTTTATGTTTAAAACTTGCTACTATTAAAACTGATGATAAACTTCCTTTAACAAAAGAAGATTTAATTTATAAAGGTTATGATTTTAATAAATTAAACGCTTTCTTTCAAAAATATGATTTTAAAAGTTTGATTTCAAAAATTCCAACCTCTTTAAGAATTAAAAATGAAATAAATGAAAAAGTTCAATATGAAAATATCGAATCAATTTCACCTTTTTTAAATGAAATTGGGGATAAAATAGGTTTAGCAATTGATATTTCAAATGATAATTATCATTATGCGACACTTTTAGGAATGTCGATTCATTTCAACAATAAAAATTATTACATCTCATATTCTTCATTAAAAAAAGATAGTGATTTATTAAATATTTTAAAAGATTCCAAAATTAAAAAATTTTGTTTTAATTTTAAAAAAATCTATGTTGTTTCAAAAAATGAAGGAATTGAAATTAACGGTTTAGAATTTGATTTACTTTTAGCTTCTTATTTATTAGAATCTTCTCTTTCTTCTGAACTTGAAAATGTCTTATCTTATTTTGGAGTCGATATTTCTTATGCTTTAAATCTTGATGATAATTTATTATTTAAAGATAATTCACTTCTTTCTTCTATCGAAGCACAATATTCTTTTAAATTGTCTTCAAAAGTTATTGAAAAATTAAAAGAAAATTCTCAACTTGAACTTCTTTATAAAATTGAACAACCTTTGACAATAGTTTTAGCAGATATGGAAATAGAAGGTTTCCCTTTAAATAAAGAAAAACTTTTAGAATTTAAAAAAGAATATGAGGTTAAAATTGAACAATTAAAAAAATCAATTATTGAATTAAGCGGTGGAATCGAATTTAATTTAAACTCACCAAAACAATTAGCTGAAATTTTATATAATAAATTAAATCTATCGACGAATTTTAGATCTCGATCAACAAGTGCTGAAAATCTTTTAAAAATGATTAATCAACACCCAATTATTCCTTTAATTTTAGAATATCGAAAATATAGTAAATTATTATCAACTTATATTGATGGATTAATTCCTTTTATTGATAAAAACGGGTTAATTCACGCTACTTTTAATCAAGCATTAACTACTACTGGTAGATTATCTTCTTCAGAACCAAATTTACAAAATATATCAGTTAGAGATGAAGAAGGAAAAATGATTAGAAAAGCTTTCTTTTATGAAGATAAATCATTAAATATATTATCTTTAGATTATTCACAAATCGAATTAAGAATTTTAGCTCACTTATCAAATTCAAAAACGATGATTAATGTTTTTAACAATGACGAAGATATTCATTCTGAAACCGCTAAAAAAATATTCCATTTAAATAGAGAACCTAATTCATTAGAAAGAAGACAAGCTAAAGCAGTAAATTTTGGAATTGTTTATGGAATTAGTGATTGGGGTTTATCTGATCAATTAAAAATATCTGTTGGCGAAGCTAAAGAAATAATTCTTTCTTTTTATAAAGAATTCCCTGAAATTAAAGCTTTTTTAAACAGTTTAGTAGCTCAAGCTGAAATAAAAGGTTATACAACAACTATGTTTAATCGACATCGTTATTTAAAAAATATTAATTCACAAAATTACACTGAAAGAGAATTTGAAAAAAGAGCCGCCATGAACGCTCCAATCCAAGGTAGTGCCGCTGATTTAATTAAAATCGCGATGGTTGAAGTTTATAAAACCTTAAAAGAGAAAGGCTATAAAGCTAAAATAGTTAATCAAATTCACGATGAAATAATTTTAAAAGTTAGCGACGAAGAAAAAGATGAAGTATTTCAACTCGTTAAAGAAATTATGGAAAATTGTGTTAAATTAAACGTTAAATTAAAAGTAGATGGAGGATATGCCAAAAATTGGTATAATGCAAAATAATATGCCTGAATTGCCTGAAGTTGAAACGGTAAAAAATACTATTTTACCTTTAATCAAAGATAAAACTATTAAAAAAGTTACTGTTTTTTGTAATCGTTTGATTCAATCAGATTTAGAAACTTTTAAAAAAGAAATCATTAATAAAAAAATATTAAATGTTCAAAGATATGGTAAATATCTATTTTTTGATTTGAGTGATGATTATATTTTAATAATTCATTTAAGAATGGAAGGTAAATTTTCTTATAATAAAAACCCATCAAATGCTCGAATTTCTTCAACTACTTTGATTTTTAATTTAGATGATAATAGCGCCTTATCCTTTAATGATACTAGAAAATTTGGATTAATGTATTTAACTACAAAAAAAGAAATTCACTCTCTTCCAATGATGCAAAAGCTTGGAATTGAAGCAAATAAAGTTGAAATAAGTGATTATCCTTCATTAATAAAAAAATTAAAAAGAAGAAAACCAATAAAAGAATTATTGCTTGACCAATCAATTTTATGTGGAATTGGCAATATTTATGCTGACGAAACACTATATCGTTCAAAAATAAACCCTTTAACAAAAGGCAATGAATTAAAAGATGAGCAATTTATTGAAATATTTAAAAACGCAAAAATCGTCTTAGAAAAAGCTATTAAATTAGGCGGATCTACTGTTCATTCTTTTTCAAGTAATGGAATTGATGGAAAATTTCAAAATGAGCTTTTGTGCTATGGAAAAGTTAATGAAAAATGTCCAAATTGTGGAACTAGATTTCATAAAATATTTTTAAACGGAAGAGGGACTACCTATTGCCCAAATTGTCAAATCGATTATTCAATAAAAAAAGCAATTGGTATTACTGGCCCAATAGGTAGTGGGAAATCTACTATTTTAAAATATTTAGAGAAAAAAAATTATTTAACTTATTCTTGCGATGAATTAATCCATTCTTTATATCTAGAAGTTTATATTAAAAACAAAATATCTAAAATTCTTGGATTCAATTTTGATGTAAATAATGATCAAAATCGAAAAGAAGCAAAAGAATTAATGAACAATAATCCTTTAATTAAAGAAAAAATCGAAAATTTTATATATCCAATTTTAGAAGAAAAACTAACAAAAATTATCAAAGAAAACGAAAATGTCGCTATTGAAGTGCCACTTTTATTTAAAGCTCATTTTGAATTTTTATTTAAAAAAATAATTGTAATTGAAATATCAAATGATAAACAAAAAGAAAATTTAAAATTACGTAATGAAAAAAATATTGACTCTTCGTTAAAATTAAATAGTGATTACTCCTATTTAAAAAGAGATGATGTTTACGTAATTTTTAACGATTCATCTCTTGAAGAATTATATTCAAAAATAAATCAAATCCTCGCTTAATTAAAGTTCGAGTTTACCGCTAAAAATTTTTTTAAATTTCATTAAAACTAAAAATTCTATAATCTGATCTGCAGCTAATGGATTATTATCTTTAAAAGTATAAATCTTTTTAAAATCTTTTGGTTCATAAGGAGTTGTAATAAATGTATATAACTCCTTATTTTTTGCTCTATTTCTTAAAATTGGTAATAAAATCAAATCTCTAGTTATTTCATTACGATATTCTTCCCCTAAAGAGTCCAAAACTAAATATTTAACATTTGAAAACATTTCAATATTATTTTGAAAAATATCTTTATCATAACCAAAAACTAAATCTTTTAATTCGCTAAATCTTTTTGGAACGTTAATAAAAGCAATTCTGTCTTCATCATTTTTTATTCTTTTTACAAAATAATTGCTTAAAGCAATAGCACTTATTGTTTTATAAGTTGAGTGCGACCCATAAATATAAAAATTATGAATATTTTCGCTAACGCATTTTTTAATATCAGATTTTAAATTTTCACGTAAAATATCATTAAATTTTAAATTATACAAATTATCAATATCAAAATCTTTATAAATAAATCTTGAAGAATAACTCATAAATCGATGAAAGGCGTCGTATTCACGATTTAATTCAACCATAAAACCGTTTTCATCTTTTTTAAGATAATACATAAAAAAATCGTTCTCTTTTTTGCAATCTTCATATTTTTTTAATTCGATATTTTTTAAATAAGATCTATGATAACGGTCAAATTTGCCAACGTTTTCTTTGATTTCATCAATATTAAAGCCATCTTCTTTTAATAAATTAAAGAAAATCTCATCATTTAAAATTGAAGAAATAGCATCTTCACGATATTTTTTCATTTCACTTGTTTCTACTTCAATTTTAAAATTCACCTTTTCCATAACTATTAAATATCAAAATCATCATCTGAATCTAAATCTTCGTTCTTAATTCGTTTATCTAGTGGAGATAAATTAATTTTATCATTAAAAACAAATAAATTTATCCTTTCAACTTCTTTTTTTGCATCTTCTTTTTCTTTATAAATTTCTTTGATACTTTTTTCATTATATAAACAATCTAATAATGAATAAATATCATTCACATTATTTCTTAAAAGATTATCGCAATATCTTTCAACATTATTTTTATATAAATGATTGTCATCTTTTTTTAATGCATAATCTAAAACCGCTACAATCATCGCACTATTAAAATGATATGTATTAGACATCATCATAATAATGTTTTTTTCAAATTTAGAAGGTTCTTTGCCATTTAAAGTTTCTCTTAAAAAATTGATTGGAGAGATTTCTTGATAATATTTAATCAAATCGCTATTTGTTTTAATCTTGCTAATTTTATTATTGTCAACACCATTTATTTTAATTTGTGAAACAGTAGAATTTTTGATAATTTCTTTTTCTAACGCATCAAAATCAATATGCTTATCTTTATTTAATAAATCAAAGAAAATTGTTACGTAGCGAGCCATTTCTTCTTCGTTAATTTCATATAAATTAGCTAGATATTCAATTTTTTCTTGATCTTTATCTTTGATCATTTTGGCATTTATTTGTGAATTCTTTTTTAATTCCTTTAAAAATATTGAAAAAGAAAAAGAGAAATCACTATTGTTTGATTTTAAAGAAATACGGTAATTATTTTTTTCATTATTTGCAACTTCTATATTATAAATATCTAAGAAAGATGAAGAGACATTTTCATAACCAGTTAAATCAAATTTATTGCGATATTTATCAACTATTTTTTGATATTCATCTTTATTATTGTTTAATGATGATAAAAGTGCTGCACAAAGATGTTTTTTATTAAAAAATGTTGAAGGTGGTAATACTGGATTAAGCAAAATAATAAAATTATTGTCTTTTTTAAAAGTAGATATTAAACCTATACCTTCTAAAACACTTTTTGCGTAGTTAAAATCAACTTTTGAAATAGACAAAAGTTCAGTTAATTTATTCTCTTCAATTGACTTATTTACCATGTTTTTTAATGTTGTATAAACTAAAAAAGCTTTGCCACCAACA
>CALVMY010000058.1 GCA_944349405.1 uncultured Bacilli bacterium
CTTCCTGTTCTTAATGTATTCAAAGTATCTTTATAATTTTGAACACATTTTTCCATTTTTTCACTACATTCAGTTAAAATATCCATAAATTTACTCCTTTTTTATAGTAGTTCCTATATTTTCATCCCCATTAATAACTTTGATAAAATTATCAAAATCATCCATCGAGAATACTCTTGTTATAACATCACTATTTTCTAAAAGTTTTAAAGCTTGTAAATCCATAACTTTTAAATCTTTTTCAATAGCCTCTTTATAAGTCAAATTTTTAATAAATTTAGCATCACTATATTTATTAGGATCTTTATCATAGACTCCATCAACACCATTTTTCCCAGCTAGAATAATTTTAGCATCCATCTCAATAGCTCTTAAAGCAGCACAAGTATCAGTAGTATGTCTAACTTTTCCTACTCCTCCAGCAAAAAGAATTACATATCCTTCTTCTAATTCTTTTCTAGCTTTTTCTTTTTCATATTTAGGAGCGACATCTTCAACTGCTAAAGCGCTATATAACTTATTTTTTATATTTGCAACATCAAGCATTGATGAAATAGCTTTTAAATTAATAACCGTTCCAACCATTCCCATATAATCACCATCTTCATAAGGAATTCCGTTTTCTTCAGCTATTCTTCCTCTAAATATATTACCAGCACCACAAACAATTCCAACTTTAATATTTAAGGAAATTAACTTTTTAATTAAGCCAACGATATCACTCATTTTTTCTTTAGAAAAGATTAAATGTGAATTAGAATCACTTAAAGCTTCGCCAGATAATTTCAAAATGACTTTCAAATTTAAATCGTTTGTTTTCATCTTAATTATTATACCAAATAAGAATAATTTTATAAGTATAAATATTTTTATGATTTACTTAAAGTTTACTAGAAAACTACTAGAAAACTACTCAAAAAGAAAAGGCCTCGTTTTGAGACCTTGTTTTTTTAAATTTAAACTATTTAGCTTGAGCCATAACTTCTTCAGCAAAGTTATCGACTCTTTTTTCTAATCCTTCTCCAACTTGGAAACGGACGAACTTAAGAACTTTAATGCCTTTTTCTTTTAAAGCTTGACCAACAGTCTTAGTAGGATCCATCATATATTCTTGATCTTCTAACGTAACTTCACTAAAGACTTTGTGAACTTTACCAGCAATAATATTTTTTAAAGCTGCTTCTGGTTTATTTTTTAATTTATCATCATTTTTAACAGCTTCAAGTTGAATTTCAGTTTCTTTTGCTTTTGCATCTTCAGAAATTTCATCTTCGCTAATATATTTTGGATTGTTAGCACAGACATGAATAGCGATACCTTTTGCAAGTTCTGGGTCGTCTTTATCTAAAACTGTAACAACAGCGATTTTTCCACCCATATGGATATAAGTGCCAATTCCTTGTCCAGCTTCTGGAGTAATAACTTCAAATCTTCTTAAGGATAATTTTTCGCCAATTTTGACAGTTGCGTCTGTAAAGAGTGTTCCACAAACTTCATTAGCTTGTTCTAAAGTTGTGCAACCTTCTTTTAAGATTTTGTCATTGACTGCTAAAACTAATTCTTTGAAAGCATCAGAATGAGCAACGAAATCAGTTTCGGAATTTACTTCACTAACAATAACTTTGTCACATTTATCGCATTTTGAGATTAATGCTAAGCCTTCAGCAGCAATTCTATCAGCTTTTTTTGCTTGTTTAGCAATACCTTTTTCTCTTAACCAGTCACAAGCTTTATCGACATCATCATTACATGCAACAAGAGCATTTTTACAATCCATCATGCCTGCACCGGTTCTTTCTCTTAAAACTTTGATTAATTCAATGTTTGCCATTGGTATTATTCTCCTTTTTCTTCGGTATTTGTCTCGACTTTATTTTCTACTTTTTCTTCTGGTTTTGCTTCTTCTTTTTTAGCTTCTTTATTTGCTCTATTGGCAAATCTTGCTTCATATCTAGCTTTTTCTCTTTCCATTCTTTCTCTTTGCATTTCTCTTCTTGCAGCTAAACGTAAAGCATTTTCTCTATCTGCTTGTCTAATAGCATCTTTCATAGTGACTTCTTCACCCTCATCTTTACTATAAGCGATTTCTGGGAGTCCACCTTTTGCTTCGACAATAGCATCAGCTAAAACAGAAATTAATAATTTAACACTCTTTTGAGCATCATCATTTCCTGGGATAACATAATCGATGCCATCTGGATCACAATTTGTATCACAAATTGCAAAAACAGGAATGTGTAATTTGATTGCTTCTTTGATAGCAATTCTTTCTTCGGTTGGATCAATAACGATTAAAGCATTTGGTGCTTTTCTCATTTCTTTGATGCCATCTAAGTTTTTAGCAAGTTTTTCTTTTTCTTTTCTTAAAGCAGCTTGTTCTTTTTTAGGAAGTCTATCCCAAATGCCATCAGCTTCTTCTTGTTCTAATTCTTTTAATTTTTTAATTCTTAATTGAATAGTTTTGAAGTTTGTTAAAGTTCCGCCGAGCCATCTATTTGTAATATAGAAGGAGCCACTTCTTTCTGCTTCTTCTTTAACGATTTCTTTAGAAACTTGTTTTGTACCAACTAAGAGTACTTTTCCACCTTCTAAAACGATTTCTTTTAATTTTTTATAAGAATTTTCAACAGCTTCTTTTGATTTGTTCAAATCAATAATATAAATTCCATTACGAGCACAATAGATAAATGGTTTCATTTTTGGATTCCATTTTCTTGTTTGATGACCATAATGGACACCTGCTTCGAGTAATTTCTTTAAAGTAATGATTGGAGCATTTGGATCAAATACTGCCTCAGCCATTTCTTGTTCTTCAGCTGCTTTTTCAGCTTCTTCTTTTTCTTCTTGTTCAGCTGCTTTTACTTCTTTTTCAGCTTCGTCAAGAGTAACGTTTAAATTTTCTTCGGACATTAAAGTCTCCTCCTTATTTGTTAAGCCTCCACTACTTCGAACAGCCTTCCCTATATAAGAAATTTATATAGACTAGGACGCTGAATCCATAGTGTGCGTATTCTTTTTGGCCATAAAAAAACCAAAAGTGTAAATATTATATATATTTTAGGGTTGATATGCAATGTAAAATTATTTATTTTTTTTCGAATTTTGTGGGAAATATTTATTATATTCATCCTTAATTTTTTCTTTAGAAACATGAACATAAATTGATGTTGTTCCTACCGATTCATGTCCCATCAATTCTTGAATCATTCTTAAATCGGCTCCTTTATTTAAAAGATGAGTAGCAAAAGAATGTCTTAACATATGAGGATGTAAATCAAATCCTAAAGATAAGCCGGTTTTTTTAACAATTTCTTTTAAAATATATTCCAATCCACGGGCGGTTAATTGTTTACCTTTTGAATTTAAGAAAAAATAAGGAGTCCTAGGATCAGCTTTATTATCTTCGATTAATTGAACTCTTAAAAATTTTGCATAATCAATCATTGCTATTTTTGCCTCGTTTGAAAAAGGAACGATTCTTTCCTTGTTTCCTTTACCAATAATTCTCATGTATCTAGAAGGGAACACAATATCATTAATTTTTAAATTTATTACTTCCGAACATCTTAAACCTGAAGAATACATCAATTCTAATAATGCTTGATCTCTACTAGCTAAAGTGTCAGTTCGATTTTTATTGGCTTCGAATAAAGTTTTAATTTGTGATTCATATAAAACTTCAGGCAATTTATCGTGTTTTTTAGGCGAAACTATCAATAAAAACGGATTCGTTTCAACCATTTTTTGATCATATAAATAAGAATAATATTTCTTTAAAGCTGAAATTCTTCTTCTTAAAGATCGAGGAGATTCATTGTTTCCTCGATAAGTTTTATTTTTTAATCTTTCAGCCATAAAAAGTCTTACGTCATCACGATTAATCTTTCTAAAATCAATGTTTTTTTCAAGCAAAAATTTCTCAAAAAGTGTTATATCTTGAGAATAGGATTTTATAGTATTTTCGCTATAATTTAATTCGTGTTTTAAATGAGATAAAAATAATGCTTGTTCCTTAGTCATTGATATATTTAATAAATTCGTCTATCGCTTTTAAAGAAGTATTAATAACTTTAGTTTTATCTTCTTTATTCGCTCTATAAATTATACCAAAATTAGCATTCATCGGTTGAAAATTATTTATTCCTGTATGAGTAATATATCTAACTAAAGCCCCTAAAACAGTATTAAAAGATAATGCTTTAAATGGTTTATTTTTAATTCTTAAATATAAATAAATTGCTGCAAGTAATCCGCTAGCTGCACTTTCAACATAACCTTCTACTCCCGAAAGTTGACCTGCTATAAATATATTTTTATTAACTTTCATTGATAAATCATCATTTAAAATTTTTGGGGCGTAGATATAAGAATTTCGATGCATTAAACCGAATCTTGCAAATTTAGCATTTTCTAATCCAGGAATTAAAGAAAAGACTCTTTTTTGCTCTCCATATGTTAAATTTGTTTGAAAACCAACAAGATTATAAAAATCACCAATTAAATCATCTTGTCTTAATTGAACAACCGCATAATATTGATGGTTATTATTTTCGAGTCCAACAGGTTTTAAAGGACCAAATCTTAATGTATCAACCCCTCTTGAAGCCAAAACTTCAATTGGTAAGCATCCTTCAAAATAATTTTTATCAAAATCATGTAATAAGGCTTTTTTTGCATTAATTAATTCATTATAAAATGTAAGATATTCTTCTTTTTCCATCCCGCAATTTATATAAGAGCCTTCATCTTGATCATAGCGTGATTTGATAAAAACTTTCGAAAAATCAATTGAATCTTTATAAATAATTGGCGCTGAAGCATCATAAAATCCATAACTTTCAATATTAGTTAATGAATTAATATTATCTAATAATTCTTTCCCAGTTAATGGACCGGTTGCAATAATATTTATACCTTCAGGTAGAGTTATAATATTTTCATTAATAACTCTAATATTAGGGTTATTATTTATTTTCTC
>CALVMY010000059.1 GCA_944349405.1 uncultured Bacilli bacterium
ATTTTCTGTATTGAATAGCTATTCATATAACTCTCCTTTTATAAGGAAAATTATACAAAAAAAGAATTACCTAAATTGGAAGTCTTATTTTCCTAAAATCGGTAATTCTTATTTTACTTTTATTAATATTTATTATCTTAATAAAAAGATTGTTTTAAAAAAACAATTATCTTTAATAGTTTTGATAATATTTTTAATTATTTAATGAGTGAAGCTAAAATTATTAATATTTAAAGAAAGCGATGAAATGAAAAATCAAGAGGATGTATTCTTTTATTAAGAAATTATATAAGTATAAATGACAATGTATTTTTAATTTTGGAAGGTAATTTCTTTTTAATAAAATATATTATTAAAGCAAAAGATAAAAATAAATTATTAAAACTTGTTTCTAAAGACCCATCTTTTAATAAATATAATTATTTAATGAATCTATACAAAAAATTTATAACGATTTGTAATTAATTATTTTGCTTAGAAAATATTTAGAAATTTCAAATTTAGAGAATTTTGTTAAATACAAATTAAATATAATTTCCCCATTTTAGAAAAAATATCATATTTAATAGAATAAAATTGGTATTAAAAGCATTCGATTTGTTTCAATATTTAAATATTTAATGATAATTAAATATGAGTTTAATATAGAAAATTTAAAAAACTTTTTGCCAATTTCTTTGCTCTTTTTATTATCAACATCTTTTTCTTTCTTGCTTGCTAATCAAAAAGAAGTAAATAAAGATGATTTAAAAGCTGATAAGGGTGAAACGAGAATTAAAGGTGAAGATATAAAAGATGAGCCATCACTTCTTAATTTTCTTGTTAATTTAGATGATTATGATGCATATATAAATAATCTTATCTCATTTTATAATGGCATTTTATATCAAGAACTTCTTATTGATGCTTTAAAAATAATAAAGTGTTTATAAATTAAATACTAAATTCATTTACCTTTTACTTTTTAAAAAATGTAGGAAATTCTTTAAAAAAATTTTAAAGCAATAGAGGTGTTTATCCCTACAAATTTTTAAAGAATTATACTTTTATATAAATGATATACCTTTAAAGGTATATCATTTATTTTTATCTTTATTAATAAAATAAGTAAAAAGCTGAATAATAACAAATATAACAAGTATAATTAATACTCCACTTAAAAAACCAGATGTATCAATTAAAACATCTTTAAATGATGGTCCTCTTCCTGGAGTTAAGGCTTGAATCCCTTCACTAGTTAATCCAATTAAAAAACCTATAAAAGAATAAACTATTAAAGCGATATATTTATGTAAATATTTTTTAAAGTTTAAGAAGATATAGATTGATCCACTTAAAGAGGTAAGTAAAAATAGTCCATAATGTCCTAAACCTTTACGAATAATATTAGCTAATTCATTAAAAGTAAATCTAGTATCTCTTTTAATAATTAAATTTAAATATATTTCATAAGTAGAGATTGTTGATTCATCTCCATACTTTATCTTTAAAGATATTTTTCCAACATCTTTAAAAGATAAAGTGTTAGATGAATCAACATTAACTAAGTTATTGTCATTTAACTCTTTAGAAAAATCATTATATTCATAAAAAGAATATGAAAAAGAAGAAGAAGTAGATTCATTAAACTCTTTAACAAATGAAAGTGAGTAAGATGAAGCATAATCAAGTGTTAGATTATAAATCTTATTATCTTCATCAATACTATATTCTAAAGGATTTAATTTATTGATATCGATTTTAAAAGGAGAAATTGAATCTACTACTTCAATATTTTTAATATATTTAACATTTTCATCAATTTTAGATGTAATAATTAAAGAAGTATTACCTAAAGAAGTAGCTTTAAAGAAGATATTATTTCTAATAATATCTTCATCTATATTATTAATATCAATATATTCTTTTAATTCTTCTTTATTAATAATAGTAGAGATAATATTTTCATTTTCTATTTTTAAATTTATTAATAAAGAAGAGGCCTCTTCTTTATTAATAAATGGAATAGAAAAATAGAAAATATTATTTAAAGCTACTTTATTATTATCTTTATCAATATTATATATATTATTTATATTATTAATTATATTGATATTAATGTTATTAATATCAATCTTTAAAGGAATATATTTAACATTAATATTAATTTTAATAGAGATATTATTATCTAGTAATGAATTAAATATTAAAGTAGTTTGACCTTCATTTAATCCATTTATTATATCTTTATTGTTATCAAAATAAATAATATCACTATTATTTATTTTATAAGTATATAAAGAATTATCGTCATATTCTTTATATACTTGATAGTAATTATTTAAAAAATAATAACTATAGATAACAAATCTAACATCTTTAACTTCACTCTTATTAATATTTAAATCATAAGTATTAATATTATTATTATTATTATTTAAATCTAAAACATCTTTATTATCTATTCTTAGTTTATAAGATAAATTATTATATTTTCTTATCCTTAAAGAGATAGAAATATCATATTTTGAGATATTTAAATAATCAAAATATTTATTTCTAATCTTTAAGGATAAGATTATCTCTTCATTATTATTAGATAATATATTTTCATTTATTTTAATCCCATTAAGTGTATTATCTTTATATATAAAAGATAAAGAGTTATTAGTTACTAATTCATTTAAAGATGAATTAGTAACTATATCAAAAGGTATATTATTTATTAAATAAGATGATCTAAAAGAAGAAGAAAGAGAAGAATAATCAAATAAGAATAAATCATTATAAGTATATCCTTCGATTAATATATTGTTGTTACTATTATTATTACTATTATTACTATATAAATTTAATAATGATAAATTAGATAAAGTAGATAAATCATCAATTTTCTCTTCTTTATAATTAAAATTAATATTAAAACGGATATAATCATCATCATTATTATTAGTATTATTATTAAAAACTATATCTAGATAATAATTATTCTTTAAAGATTCATTATTGTCTAATAAATATTCTTTATTAATAGAAAGAATTATTTTATTATAACTAGCTTCTTTAACAATAAATAATTTATTATCTTCTAAATTTGATTTAAAAGATAATAAATTATATTTATATGGATTAATCTTTAAATCAGATAAATAAGTAATATTAATAATTAAATCATTATAAAATAAATCATAATTATTTAATTTATAAATATCTAATTTATTATTATCTAGATTAATTAAATTATAATCGATTAAAGATGAAGAAAGGCTAATTAAACTATTAATATTTATTTTTAAATCTTTAATTGATGGATTAAAAGAATAATTATTATATGTTATATCTAATAATATTTCTTTTGAAATATTATTAAGATTATTATTACTTAATTTATTATCATCTAAAATAAATTCAATAATAATATAATTATTCTTTAAATTATGCTCTTTTATTTTATATTCTTTAATTAATTTATCTTCATCATTTTTAATATTAATATTTAATTTATTTAAATCAAATGTTGGAAAAGAAACATTATTAATAGATGAATAAGAAGAATAATTAATTTTTAATAAATTAGAGGTGTTAGATGGATAAAAGCAAAAATTAGAATTTAATTCATCAATATAAATATTTCTAATCTCTTTTTCATATATATTAGATATTTTTATATTTATTGTTTTAACTAAATTAGTATTATATTCACTTACTATTTTTAATTTAGTTTCATATATTTTATCTTCTTTAAAATCGGCTAAAGAAGATATATTTTTAACACCTATTTCATTATTAATCTCATCTATTTCAATTAAAGAGGAATCATAAGAAAAATATTTAAAGCTTTTATATGTGGCATCTAGCGGTTCATAGCTAATATTTAGTTTTATCTTTTCATTTGTTCCTAAATAAAGAGTAGAAGAAGAATATAAATTATTAATATAAAAGTTAGTTAAAGGAATCTCTTTAATATTAAAGAGAAATGTTTTAAAAATATTTTCGTTCTTTAGCGATTTAAAAGTGATTGATCCTTTTCCCTCTTTAATAAATGTAATCTCTTTATTAGTTTCATCTATTTTAATTAAATCTTCATTATTATTAATTATTTCAATATTTTTATAGGTCGTATTAGAAGGGATAAATATAACACTATAATTAATTTTTTCATTAACAGTATAACTTTCTTTATTTATAGAAAAATTAACATTTAAATCATTTATCTCAATAATATTTTCTTTATCATAGTTATCATTAATATTATCATCAACTACATCTGTAATTGAATCGGATTGATCAGCTGAAATATCTCCTGGAATAGCTGATTCAACTAATATAACAAGCGAAGCAATAATAAAAATAGCTAAAGAAAAATATTTTAATATATCTAATATCTTTTTCTTTCTTTTTTCTTTTTTAGATAAAACTATTTCATCTTTATTCTTGTTTTCTTCCATTTTTACTTTTTTTATATTTCTTTTATTTTTAACACCTTTAAATTATATCTTTTTAATTCTTTTAACTCTATATTTAATTGTTTTGTAAGTTTGAAGTTAAACAATATATTTTTTATTTGTCATTTTTTTAAAAATAAGAAAGATTTTATTAGAAAATTTAAGAATTAGAAAAGATAAAATTCGACCATCTTGTTTTATTTTTATCTTATTATTTTATATAGTCACTTATAAAAAGAGGAAGGAAGGAAAGAAAGAAGTCTTAAGTATAATTGATGTTTTTGATAAATAAGTTTTAACACTCTAAAAAGAATTTAAAGACATTATTTCTTTTTAACTATTTCTAGTAAGAAAGAAATTTCCTAGAAATAATCTAGAAATAATCTAGAAATATACGAATTTATCGAGCATAATTTAAAAAAGGCAAAGTTTATGGAATTAGAAAATATATTTGAAACAAAAACACACGAGAACAAACAAATTTTAAATGATGGGGAAGACTCCTTAAGCTGGTTAAAAACTGTCTGTGCTTTTGCAAATACAGATGGTGGAATTATCTCAGTTGGTGTTAAAGATAATTTTGATGTTATAGGATTAAAAAAAGAACAAGTTGATAAACAAGTTCAACTCTTTTTAAGATTGACAAAAGAACATATAAATCCATTACCAAAATTCGATTTTAATTATCTTAAAACCGAACGAGATACATATGTATTGGAGATTAAAGTTTTTAAAAGCAGCAACTTACCGGTTATTTTAACCTTTCATAATATTCCTTCAATATATATTAGAAAAGAAGGGAGAAATTCTCCTGCTTCTAGCGAAGAGATACAAACTTTAGTATTTTCCTCTTTTCCTGAAAAATACGATTTGTTTTTTACAAATGAAATTTATGAAAGTTCTTCATATTCTTGGTTATCTAAAAAATATAAAAATATTAAAAAACAAGGATTAACTCAAAAAAATTATTTTATTTAAAAGCAATAAATGAAAGCTCTTGTGTTTCCAGGGGTCTTTTGCTTTTCAAAGATAATTTTCATGGGAGTGATACCTTAATTAAGATTAGTAAATGGAAAGGAATCGATAAAGGTGCTGACTCCTACGTATTATTATATGAAGAGAATTCAAATATTATTAAAAATATTGATGATGCTTTAGAAGTAATTAAAAATAATATTTCTAGTTATGAAAAAAAATTAGAAATCGGAAGAGAATCTCTTTATGATTATCCTTTAAGAAGTATTTTTGAAGGATTAGTCAATGCTTATGCTCATAAAAATTATTTTTTAAGTGATCGACCAATTGAAATTGATATATTTATTAATAGAATCGAAATAACTAGTCCTGGAAGACTAGTTAATTCGATGAATATTTATAATGAAAAAAATATTTCTTCTATTCAGCCAACAAGAAGAAATGAAATTATTTCTTCTTTATTGAATTCTATTAAATATATGGAAAAAGAAGGCAGTGGTTTTGACAAAATTAGTGAAGATTATAAATTATATCCTGAAATTTACAAACCATCTATAACATCTCTTGACTCCTATTTTAAATTAATTTTACCTTCAATAAATTCTTTTGGAGTAGCATTAAACGAAGATATTATCCTTCCTATTACTACCCCTTTTGATTCATCTTTAAGTGTAAGAGATAAAACGATTCTTGGTTTTTGCTATCAAAAACCAAGAACTTTAGAACAGATAGCTTCTAAAATAAATATGAAAGTCTCTTCTTATTTAAGAAAAGTTATTATAGGTAATTTAATAAGTAAAGATTTATTAAAAGAAAGTAACGTTTCAAAAGCTGCTTTATATTTTGTAAATAAGAATTTAGTTAGTATAATGCAAAATTTCTCTTCTAATTAACTATATATCCTTAACTTTCAGGAATTAAATAACTAAACAGACATTACCAAACGATTTTTTTAAGAAAAAAGCGATATTTATCGCACTTTTTTGCTTTATAAAATGGGAGAAATATATAAATACTGATTTAGTTATCAAAATCCTAAAAGTTTAGGACATAAATAACCTCACTTTTTAGCCACGATAATTGTAAGATATTTTTAGTCACGATACCACGATAAATTTTAAAGTATCTAAAAATGTTGTCAACTGTTTCGGATATAAAAATTACGATGGTTATCGCATGTTTGGCTGCACGTATTTTCAAGGCTCTAAAGATTAATCGTGGTTTTTTCTAAATAAGGGATTGACATTCCCCCAAAAGTATTATAAACCGATATCAGATACTTCAAAACAAGGGAGGTAAGACCTATGAATCCGTATTATATAATCAGCAATGCTAAGACCTTTGCTTTTTCCGCAGAAAATCCCACAGGAACCAGAGCAGGCGGTTCCAGAGGAGGGGATTGCACCAAGCTTAGTCCCACCGTGACGATTCGCGCAGGGGAGACTGTGACACTGGTGGACA
>CALVMY010000060.1 GCA_944349405.1 uncultured Bacilli bacterium
TTTGATTTAAATATTGAATTAAAGCAAGTAAATCCCCGCTACTCATTTCGTCGGGAAGATTAATATAATTTTTAGCAAGTAAAACAATTATAACAGCTGCCCCGTTAATAATTAAATAAGTTAGCGGAGAAACAAGAGCATTAAAAAAAGCATTTCTTTTTGCTTCTTTATAATATTCTTGATTAATTTTTTTAAATTTCTCTACTTCGTCATCTTCCTTATTAAAAGCTCTTATAACTCGGCTTCCTGCTAAATCATCATTAGAAACAGTTACAATTTTATCAACTTTTTTTTGAACTTTTAAAATTTGTTTAGATGAACATATAAAAATTATTGCTACAAAAATAGAAACAGTTATAACAGCAATTAAAAAAACATAAAAAGCCTTTATAGAAACAAAAAGACACATTATTAATGAACCAACTACTAATAAAGGGGCTCTTATAGCAAGACGAATTAAACTTGCAACTCCAAGCTGCAAACGAGAAGTATCATTACTTAACATTGTTAATAAATTACCTTTGCCGACTAATTCAAGTTCTTTTAAAGATAATTCATCGACTTTTCGATAGATCCTATTTCTTAAATCAGTACCAAAACCTTGAGAACAGACACTTGAAAGATATTGGCAAACCATCGTTGAAAAAAAGCCAAAAACAACAAGAAATAATATTATTAGCCCATGATAAATAATATAGGAATAATCCCCACTTTCTCCTTTTTTAATTCCGTTATCAATAATTTCTTTCATTATTAATGGAATAAAAAGTTCAAAAATGACCTCAATAGTTTTAAAAATTGGGCCAAAAATTAATTGCTTTTTATAATTTCTTAAAGAATAAGATATTGTTTTATTATCCATAAAAATACAATTATTATTATATCAATAAATTAGCAGATAAAAAGGCTCATAAAGAGCCTTTTTATCAATTTTAAATAAATCAATTATTTTCTTAAACCAAGTTCAGCAATAAGTATGATATAAGCATCTCTGTCTTGTTTTTCTAAATAAGAAAGCAAAGATTTTCTTTTACCAACTAAAACTAATAAACTTCTTCTAGCAACGTGGTCTTTGTCGTTATTTTTTAAATGTTCAGTTAAATGTTTAATTGAAGCAGTTAAAATAGCGACTTGAACTTCAACACTACCAGTATCTTTTTCAGTTTTACCATATTTTTTAACTAATTCAGCTTTTGTTTGTTTACTTACAGCCATTTTTTTATCTCCTTTATATAAATTAGTTGCTTTTAACAATAGATAAGGTTGGAGATTCCTTATCCAAAGATAAAAGTCCTATATAATTAAATCAAAAACACCCGATTATATCAATAAAAACTTATTAATTAATGGATATTTTTGACATAATCAAAATAATAGATTGCATCATCAATATCTTTTTCTAATTGTTCAATTAATTTTTCCGTAGAACTAAATTTAATTTCATCTCTTAAACGATGATAAAAAGATACAGAGATTTCTTTACCATATAATTCATCTTGCAAATCGAATATATATGTTTCAATAGTCAATTTGTTATTATCAGCAATGGTTGGATTTTTACCTATATTTGTAATTGAACGGAATTTTTTATTATTAATATTTGTCAAAGTAACATAAACCCCTTCTTTTGGAATAATATATGGATCAAGTAAAGTTAAATTAGCGGTAGGAAAACCAAAACTCGTCCCTTTGCCTTTTCCTTTTGAAACAACACCCTTAATTTTATAAATTCTACCAAGCCATCTATTTGCCTCATAAATATCGCCATTTTTAATTAATTCTCGAATTGAAGACGAAGAAATTTTATTTCCATAATGATCATTAACGTAATTTAATACATAAACTTGATCAAATCTTTCTTTTAAATAATAAACATCACCTTGTGCATTAAAACCATATTTAAAATCTGGACCACAGAATATTTTTATAGGATTAAGTTTTTTTAAAACGAAATCAACAAATTTTATGTATGACATTTGTTTAAAATTATCATCAGTTTTGATAACAAAAACATAATCAACATTCAAATGGTTAAAAATCTCTAATCTATCATCCAACGAAGTTAAGCAGCCTTCGATAGTTTTTAAAGGTTTATCAAAGGTTAAAATTCCTAAATTGCCGCTACTATTTTGTCTAGCGTAATTTATTAATTGAGCATGGCCAATATGAACGCCATCAAAATTTCCTAAAACCAATGATAATTTAGGCACTTCATTTACTTCATCAAAATTTTTCAAATAAATTACATTCATAGTCAAAATTTTACAATATTTTGCTATAAATTTTAACAACATTTTTTTGCTTTATAAGCATAAATCATTTATGATTTTAAGTTGTTATGAAAGCATTAAGAATTATTTTAGCTTCAATAAAAAGAGCTGATGAAGAATTCAATCTTTTTAAAGAAAATTCATCAATTTGTATTGGCGTTAGCGGTGGAAAAGATTCAATGGCTCTTTTGTATGCTTTAAATATTTATAAAAAATATGCAAAAATCAACTTCAATATTAAACCAATGGTGATAGATTTAGGTTTTCCTTCTTCTAATTTTTCAGGATTAAAAGAATATGTTTCCTCTTTAGGATATGAACTTTACATAAAAGATGCTAAACAAGTTTACCAAATATTAAGCATCCAAAAAGAAAAACAAAAGATGGCTCTTCTTCCTTGCTCTATTTGTTCAAGAATGAAAAAAGCCATTATAAATAAGGTTGCTCACGAACTAAATTGTTCTTATGTTTCTTTTGCTCATCATAAAAATGATGCAATTGAAACCTTGTTTTTAAATGAAATATATGGTGGTAGAATTGCAACTTTTTCACCTAAAATGTATTTAAATAACGATAAAATTACATTTATTCGTCCATTTATTAATGTTAACGAATCAACTATAAAAAGATTAATCAAAGAAGAAAATATTCCTGTTTTTCCTTCTTTTTGTCCAAATGACAAAAAAACAAAAAGAGAAGATATTAAAAATTTAATTGCCAGTATTGAAAAAGAATATCCTTCAAGTAAAGATAATTTCTTAACAATGTTAAAAA
>CALVMY010000061.1 GCA_944349405.1 uncultured Bacilli bacterium
AATCATAACTGTAGAGTGTTCTTGTAAGTTATGTCCTTCTCCACCGATATAAGCAGTAACTTCATAACCGTTACTGAGCTTAACTCTTGCGTATTTTCTTAAAGCAGAGTTAGGTTTTTTAGGGGTCATAGTACCAACACGGGTACAAACTCCTCTTTTTTGAGCACTATTTTGATTTGTTTCTTTTTTTGTTAAAGAATTATATCTTTTTAAAAGTGCAGGTGCTTTTGATTTTTCAGTAGTTTTACTTCTACCTTGTCTAACTAATTGATTTATAGTTGGCATCCTTTTCTTTCCTCCAATATACACAATACCGAGTGTATCATTAATAACACTAAAAAAATAAACTTTTCAGTTGCTCGAATATTTTACTTAAACTTAATTATCAAGTCAATAGAAAAGTTTATTCTAATAGAATATTGTTACTTACGCTATTTTAATTGTAAAAATTGTTTTGTTCTTTCTTCTTTTGGATTGTTGAAAATATCTTCTGGAGTTCCGCTTTCAACGATGTAACCATTTTCCATAAATACGACTTTATTTGATACATTTTTTGCAAAATTCATTTCATGTGTAACAACTATCATTGTCATTCCTTGATTTGCAAGATTTTTCATTACCTCTAATACTTCTCCTACCATTTCTGGATCAAGAGCTGATGTAGGTTCATCGAATAAAATAATTTCAGGGTCCATACATAATGACCTAGCTATTGCTACTCTTTGTTTTTGGCCCCCGCTTAATTCTCTAATCTTATAGTTCATTCTATCTTGCATATTAACTTGGGTAAGATATTGAACAGCTATTTCTTTGGCTTCATTGTATTTTCTTTTGAGAACTTTTGTTTGCGCTAATATACAATTGTTTAAAACATCATAATTATTAAATAAATTAAAAGATTGAAATACCATCCCCATTTTACTTCTAATTTCATTTATTTTTTTTGATGGAATAATAATATTTGGATTTTCTTTAATTGCGTTCTTATAAGCGTCGTTATCAAAATATTTTTCCTTTAAAACAGGATGTTTTTTTACATAGTAAAATTCTTTTTTCTTTTGTTTAATCTCTGATTTTAGGCTTTTATATTTCTTTTTATCTTCTAAGTATTTATTTTGAAAAATAGCATAATTATCTTCCTTTTCTATATAAAGTTCTTTATAAGCATTGTAATCATGAACATATCTTTTATAATCAACAAAATCATCTTTGCACTTAGAAATATTAAAATATTCTTCGCCCTTAAATTCTAATCTGCCACGTGTAGGAGTTTCCAAAAGATTTAAACATCTTAAAAACGTCGATTTTCCGCTACCAGATGGGCCAATAATCGCAATGACATCACCCTTATTAACATCTAAAGAAATGTCTTTCAAAACTTTTAAAGGGCCAAAAAATTTAGCGATATTTTCTATTTTTAGTAACAATTCACTCATATTTTAAAACTTCTCCTAAATCTAAATGGATTAAAAGAGAATTTAACTCCGTCCATTTTCTTTTCTATAAGTTTTAAAACTCCTGTTGCAATAAGAGTCAAAAGCAAATATATAATTGCGGCAATAAGATAACATTCCATATAAGCGAAATTTTTTCCTGCAATCAAATCCATTCTATAGAAAAGTTCAGTAACACTAATAACATTCAAGACAGAAGAATCTTTAATATTAACAATGAGTTCGTTACCGATTGTAGGAAGCGAATTTTTTAAGGCTTGAGGTAGTATAATCGAGAAACTTGTTCTTAAAGCACTCATTCCCAAACTTCTAGCCCCCTCAAATTGTCCTTGATCAACACCATTTAGACCACTTTTAACAATTTCGCCCATATATGCTGCAGTATTAAAAGTAATGACAATCAAACCGGCAAAAAACCATCCGTTAAAAACATTGTTCACTTCACCTTGAAAATAAATGTCTCCCCAGTTTAATCCAAGAGCTTGACTACCAAACTTAAAAATTAAAGCTTGAACCATCATTGGTGTTCCACGTAAAACAGTAGAATAAATGCTACAAATGCCTTTTATAATATATTTAAATGTTTTAACAGCACCATTATCCATTTCCTTAGTTTTTAAATTTTTTCCATAAGCTAAGAAAATGCCTAAAAATAATCCAACAAAAGTTCCGACGATAGCTAATATTACTGTTGTAATAATTGCGTAAATGATAAAAGTAAAATTTTGACCTAGAACATTCCGCATTTTACCAAAATCTATCATTATGCGTTTTCTGCGCTTCTAGAAGCGGCCTCCCCCATCATTTCGTTTCTTTCTTCTTCACTCAATTTTGCTAAAGCTGTATTAATTTCGTCAATTAAGTCATTATTTCCTTTTTTTACTCCGATTGAAACCGAAAGACCATTTAAGTCATCGCTACTCAAAAAACTCTTATAATCACAATAAAGTACACTCAAACCACCAAGATTTGTCATAGTTTCAACAACTGGAAGTTCAGCTGGCATAGCAAAAGACACTCCTCCCTTAACTTCATTTGCAGCAGAAGGATAAGTGCTTTGTGGATTTGCATGTCTAATAGTTTTGCCTTGATCATTATTTACAAAATAGGTATCAATAAATCCATCTCCAACAACGTTTGCTTGGCAAACCAAAGTTTGCCCATCAAATAATTCAAGTAATTGTTCATAACTTGCAGGATTGTCTTTTGTACCATACCCTTCAGGCATATCTTCTGTTCTAATCAAAAATGCAAGATCGCTAGTTAAATATGGATCTGTAAAGTCAATCGATTTTCTCCTTTCAGGTGTATCAGTCATTCCTGCTAAAACTAAGTTAACCTCATCTTGTTGAAGAGAAGGTATTAAACTATCCCAAACAATTCTTTTAACATAAACTTCTTTACCAGTTTCATTGCTTAAATATCGAGCAATTGCGACATCGTAGCCATCAGCAAATTCATTAGTTCCATAAATAGGTAGCGTGTATTCACTTGCACTATAAGTTGTCCAGTTAAATGGTTGATAATTTGCTTCCATCCCAACAACTAAAACATCATTGGAAACAACTAAACTATTATTCCCACAAGATGCTAATGCAATACCAAATAAAGTTGCAACAGCTCCTAATTTTAATAAATTATTTTTCATATAAATCTCCTTTATTAAACAAAAAGATTGCATCGCTCGATGCAATCTATACTTACATTTTAAGAAGACTTACATCGATAGCGCCTCTAGATAACCTAGGAGTCTATTAGGATATTTTCCTATAGCCCAATCAAATTTAATACCTTAAATTTGTTTCGGCGATCGCACCTTTCATTAGCTTCATTGGATGTCTCCTCCACTAACTACTCTTTTTGATCGCGCCTCTATCAATCTTTACAAGTCAATATAATAAATGTTTTTTAAAATTTAGCAAGAATAAATTCAATTTTTTAATAAATATTAAAAGTTTGATCCATTAAACCCCCAATTATTAGTGAAAAAATACGAAACATAAATTCTTTGAGGAGTAATATTAAGTTCTTTTGACAGATAATTTGTAATTTCATTTGTAAAATTATTCAAAATAGTTGATGAATATTCACTTCCATAAACTAAAACTTTAATCATAATTGCCCCTTCGATAGATCCCTTAAAATATAACGAAGAATTATCATTAATATTTACCATTAACCAGTTTTCACTTTTTCCAGGTAATTTTTCGATTAACTTTCCTAACGTAGATTTGATTGTTTCCTTTAATTCTTTTTCAACTGTTTTATTAACATTTAATTCAATATATGGCATTTAATTACCTCCAAAACATAAATATTCTACTAAATTTAAAATAATTCGTAAATTTTTCCAACTCATAACATTCTTGTTTTACAAACGGGTGGGTAATCCTTTTTTAAAATATCCCTAGATATTTTATATATAGGGATGAAATTATATGTTTATATAAATATTTAAATACAATTTAAAAATATTAAGATAACATTATTTTATTTGCTTTGAAATCTAATTTCATTGACTAAACAATCCGAAAATAATTAAATTTAATCTATATTTATGAAGGTTAGTATATGAAAGAAATTGTTTTAAATGAACAAGAAATCCAAGATGCAGTAAAAAGAGTCGCTGAAAAATTAAAAGAAAAATTTAAAGATAGTAAAAGCATACCTGTATTTATAGGTGTTTTAAAAGGTGCAATGCCTTTTATGATGGATTTATTAAAATATTATGATTTACCATTAGTTGAAGATTTTATTCAAGTTTCTTCTTATGATGGAACATCTTCAACTGGAGTAATTCATCTTAAAAAGGATATTACAGAAAATGTTAAGAATAAAGATATCGTAATTATTGAAGACATTGTTGATACCGGGACTACTCTTTCTTATCTTAAACAATATTTCAAAATTAAATATCAACCAAAATCTATAACTATTGTCTCTTTTTTAGATAAAAAACCATTAAGAAAAGTTGATCTTGAAGTTGATATTGCCGGTGTTGCATTAACCAAAAACCAATTCTTGGTTGGCTATGGCTTAGACTATAACGAAATAAAACGTAATACTCCTTATATTTTTATTCCAGATGAGGAAGAAATTGATAGTTGGAATAAACTTTTAAAAGAAAACGAATAAAAGATCGCCATAAGGGCAATCTTTTTAATTTAAATTATGTAAGTTAAAAACTAATTCTTTTTGAAGTTACAAGCATTTTTAGAAATAAATACTTTGAAATATCTTTCGGCAGGATACATATCTGCTAATTTCTTATCAAATTCTTCAGTAAAATCATTTTTAATAAAGGCTAAAACAGTTCCTTTGAATCCACCTCCATGAATTCTAATAGCCCCGTGCTCTCCAATTATAGGATTCAATTTATCAATAATTGATTGTGGAGATTCTTCATATTCTTCTCTAACATAAGTATTTTCTAAGTTTACATTTGATGAATCTTGTGATTTTCTGATTGCCATTAAAAAAGATTCAATATCATTTGTTTCGACTGCTTTTTTAGCTTGAATAACATTTTCATTTTCAATAAAAAAGTGCTTCGCTTTTCTTTTAACTTCATCTCCAACATTTAAAGCATCGATTTTTTCAAAAATATTTTCTGTATCCTCAACATCTCTTAAATATTCTTTATTTTCTAAAAGTTTTGCTACTTCTTTCATAGATGAAGGAATTGCTGCATATAAATGTGTTAAAGAGGAATGGTCTCCAACAGATTTTATTAAATATAAAGTTAAAGGGAGATTAAAAGGAAGTGTTGTAATTGTAGGATTATCGATATCTTTAAAATCAATAAAATTAGAAGAATCAAAAGATGTTCCAATTTGATCTAAAAGTCCGCATGGTTTATTAAAATAAATATTTTCAGCAAATTGGCCTGTTTTTGCAATTTCTAAAGGGGCAATCTTTCCATCATTAAATAAATATGATACGGTGTATCCAAATAATGATTCAATGGCAGCTGATGAAGAAACGCCACTTCCATCAGGTATTTCGCTATCGATATACATTTTGAATCCGCCAACTTTATAGCCAAGTTCAGATAATTTAAATAAAATGCCTTTAGCTAAAGCAATAGTTTTACCTTCATCTTCAACTTTTTTTGATAAATCGTTAACATTAAAACTAAATTCAGGATATCCATTTGATTTAACTATTACTTCATCACCGTTAAGTTTTAGACCAGCTTTTGCTCTTAAAGAACAATTAGCAACTAAACAAAGGCCATGGTTGTGATCGGTATGGTTTCCAATTATTTCAAATCTACCACCTGTATCGATATTGAAATCGTTTTTTTCTTTGAAAAAATCTTCAAATAATTCGTTAATATTTTTCATATTTTAACCTCTCTTTCAATTAAAATTCGATAGAATCAATAAATTTCTTAACTCCATTTATACCTTTTTCATCATCTTTAAATACAGCGGTATTTTTTAAGATATTTCTACAAACATTGTTAATATATTCGCGAATATCAGTATCAATGCTATCTTTATTAAAATTTTTAGCTAAATCGTGAATCATGCCTAAGAATAAGCCCTCCATATCAGGATATTTATCGACAATTTCTTTATCGCTATAATTATTTTCTAAGCAATCTTTAATTTGATTTATTTGTCTAATAAGTCTTGCAGGTAATATAAATAAACCCATTGCTTCGATAATTCCAATGCCTTCATGTTTAATATGGTGATATTCTGGATGAGCATGGAAAATTCCATCTGGATATTCATTATTACATCTATTATTTCTTAAAATTAAATACAAGGAGTATTTTTCGCCTTCTTTTTTAACACATGGTGTAATTGTGTTATGTATAGTACCGCCACTATGAGAAAGAATGTTATTATCTAAATCATCATAATTTCTCCATTTATTTAAAATTTTTGTGGCTATTTCAACAATTTCTTCCTTATTTTCACCTTCAATCAAGAAAGTAGAATTATACCAATCAAGCAAATATAATTTTGAAGAATAATTTTCACTCAAATTAAATTCGAATTTTGGTTTGGAATGCATAATTGGTAAACGGTGTTCGCCGCCTTGGTAATGTTCATGATTTAAAATTGAGCCACCAACAATAGGTAAATCAGCATTGCTGCCAATAAAGAAATAAGGGAAATTATCAACAAAAGATAATAATTTTTTAAATGTTGATTCATTAATAACCATATTTGAATGGCAATCTCGTAAAACGATGCAATGCATATTAAAATATCCATAAGGCGAATATTGTAAATACCATTGTTCATCATCAAGTTTTAGTGGAATTAAACGAATATTTTCTCTAGCAGGATAATCATCTCTACCATAATAGCCAAGATTTTCTTTACATAATAAACAGGATGGATATTTAACATCGCTTGGTTTAGGCTTAACTAATAATTTAGCGATGTCTTTATTGTTTTTTTCAGGTTTTGAAAGATTAATTGATACTTCAATATTTTTATCTGGATATGATGACGACCAAACTAAATTTTTGTCGATTTTAGATTTTTTTACATAATCATTTTTAATCGATAAATCAAAAAGATAATCTAAAGCTTTCTCATTTCCTTCATTCTTTAAAATATCATTAAATTTTTCAATAACTTTAGAAGGAAGAGGAGTTAAGAATCCATAAATTTTAGTAATTTTTCTTTCGATTTCATTATCACTTAAAGTTGTTGTTTCTTTAAAATATTCAGTTAATAAATCGGTGAAATAATCAGGATTTTTAAAAGAATCAATTTTCTCAAAATCAACCTCTACTTCTTCAAATGAAGGTAAATCAAGTTCGCCTAAAATCATATTTCGTAAATAAATGACATCTTCATCATTTACCGAAAGATTTGTTTTGGCATATCGAATTAACTCATTAACAATTAAATTTATTTCCATAAAACCCTCCAAAATTATTTTTCAGTAATGATATATTCAATATAACGATTATATTTTTGTCCTTTTTTATAGAAAATTGAGTCTCTATCTAAAAGATAAAGTTGAGGTTCTAAAGCGATTCCTCTCCTTTCTTTTAAAGAAGGATTGTTAACAAACTTAACAGGAGTTAAGGAAGAGTCGCAATAAATATTCATAGCAGGATAATTTGTTTTTAATTTAATTTTATATTGGTCGTTTTCTAAAGTAACTTTATTAATTAATCCATCAAAGATAAAAGTATTATCAATAGTTCCAACTTTTGTTTTATCTGCCTTGTCTAATCGAGATTTTAATTTAGTTTTACGATAAAATCTTAAATAATCAGGGGAATCAATCGTATCTAACATAAGTAAATCATCATTTATTTTACCAATTCGATAAGAGTCAAATTTTAAATAATAATCATTAATATTTAATGAATTTAAATTCCAATAGATGTGATTAGATAAATTTAAAAGACTGTCTTCTTTAATCGTTGCTTTTTGAATGATTCTAAATCCTGGTCTGTTTTTATAAATTGAATAAATGTTATAAATTTTAACTTTTCCGTCAAAACCATTTTCGCCCTTTCTAGGAGATATAGTAAAAATAACATTTATTTTATTAGCATATTCCTTAACAGAATATTTCCATGCTTTAAATGAAATCGAAGTTAAAGCCCCGCCATGTAAGCAAATTGAATTTCCGGCATCTTTTAATTTATATTCTTTGCCATCATATAGATAAGGAGTAGGAAGTCTTCCGGCAACAATACCTAATGTTTTGTTAAAAAATTGTGGTGAATTAAAAAATAAATTTTTATCTTCTAATTCTAATATTAGTGGTACGTTATTTTTTCTTAAAGAATATAAACTAGCTCCACAAGATGAAAAAACATACTTAAAATCATTGACTTCAATTTTTATAAAGTCAAAATCATCATTAATTTTTTCTATTATTGGTTCCATATAAAGCTCCTAAATCGCTTTTTAAAAATAAAAGCAAATGCCTTATATATTTTAACAATATAAAAATGAAGATTCTATACAATAACTACTTTAATTTACATTAATTTGACTAAAAATTATTTCTTTTGTCTTGAAACAAGATACTTAATACCAGAAATTCCAAATACGATTAAAATTAAGCCAGAAATTGTTGAAACAACAATTATCAAAGGAAAGAACAACTCATAAAGACCTTCATTTTTTAATTCGTTATTAATTAAAAATGAGGAATAAGATGTATTAAAACGAATAAAGTCATTATCTTCGATTGCGGCTTGATAATTTAATTCAAAAGTAGAGTTATTATCTACCGCAAGAACATTAACAAAATAGCCATTAGGAACTAATCCATATAAAATTTCAGATTCAAAATTATAAATTTCTCCATTAATATCGACCAAATTTAAATAGTAAGAAGTGTTATTTCTCTCTTCTTTTTCAATAAAAATCCCATTATTAACTTCAAGTCCAGCTATTGCCATACCATATTCATAAAAGAATTTGGCTCTGGTTGAATTTCCCTCATCATTTATAATTTCGATAAATATATCTTCATTAATATAATTTTCAATGTTTATTTCAAAATAGTATCGATCAATACCTACTTCAACAAGGTTATCTATTTTAATTTCTTTATTATTAATTAAAATCTCTACAATATTTTTTTCTTTAACATAAACTCTTAAAAGATTGTTATATAAAGAAATGTCGTAAATTGTAGGAATAGCTAAATAATTTTCACCTAAATGTAAGATATATCTTGCAGAATAAGTATTTCCATCAACTAATTCAAATTCAAAAAGCAAATTATAAGTTCCGTTTTCGTATAAATATCTGCCTAAACCATCATCCAAAACTAAAGGAATATAGCAATAACTACGGTGTGTAAAGTAGCTTTGATTCATTAAACTGCTATTTTGTAACAAAATATAGTTTCGATATAATTCATGACTAACTTCTGTATCAAAAAGCGAATCTTTAAAATAGAAAGTTTCTAAAACATTGTTGCTATCATCAAAAAGAGTAACCTCGTTATTTACAACGCTCCTTAACATAAAAAGCTGAATTATTAACCCTCTACAATCAGGGTATTCACCAGTGTAAATATGATAAATTCCGCTTTCTTCATCATAAACGTATTCCATATAACGGTATTGTTTTACTAAAGAAAAACTTGATGGAAGAATATTTCTTTCATAATATTTTTCATTTTCACCGATTAAAAAATATGAACCAGTATAGGCATTTGGAAGATTATAATTTTCGCGAATATAATCGTCCATAATATCAGATTCATAAACTTTATCTGGTTCTTTTTCAAAAGAAAAATCTTCATATGGTTTTAAAGAATGATAATCTCCATAGAAACCTAAAAAAGGGATATGCAAAGATTTATTTTCATTTTTTAAAGTTATATATCCTTCAATATATGTGCCGTTTTCAAAATTCGATAAATATTTAATTGAACTAGCACTCCAATCATTAAAATAAATAGGGATCTCATTTTCTCCACTTTGGCTTTGATAATTTTGGTAAAGCACTTTTGATTCAAGTAAAACATCATCGCTATTATAAAGTTTAACATTCTTACCATCGAATTCTTCTTCTATTAATTTTGGAGCCAAAACATCGATACTTACTTGATAATTATCTACACCCCTTTCTTCAATAAGAGTTAAAGTATCATCAATTATTCCATTACGAATTTTATAATCATTTCCTAATTCCATCTGATTTTTATCTTTATATAAAAGATAGGAAGACGAATTATAAACGCTATCAACATTAACAAGGCCATTGCCTTGTCTTCTTGGAGAAATTAATGTTCCACTTTCATCATATAAAAGCGTTGTATTTGAAAGCATTCTGTTTCTTAAAGATTTTGAAACTGCTTCTCTATTTGTATCGCTATTAATATTATAAGAAGATAAAAGCGAGACATAGGCTCCCATTAAATTTGGTGTAGCCATCGATGTTCCGCTTAAAAAATAATAAGCATCATCTAAATAATAATCCCCACTAGTAGGAGCACCAGTTGGTTTATAGTATGTATATGCTCCATAAATATGTTCTCCTGGAGCAACAATATCTGGTTTTAAAGATAAATCAGCGCTAGCACCCATCGAAGAAGATAAGGACATTTCTTCACGATAAAAAGACAAAACTTTTTCTTCGGCTTCATTAAGTCTATTACCAGACTCATAATCTACAAGAGCAATTGGAATATCAATATAAGATAAATCCATCATTCTATCACCATTTTCATCAACGGTTGTAGGAATACCAGGATAAAGTTCTAAAGTTTCATCATCAATTTTATAAGAAAACTGTGAGAGATTAGTATCAGTTTTTTGATTATAAATAATTAAACCACTGGCACCATTTTTTATTGCATAATAAATTTTAGCGGTAAAAGGAAGCTCGCCCCTTTCAACAACTGTAATCTTATTTTGAACGTTGATATCTTTATAATCTTCATCGCTTCCCTTATTAGGAACCAAAACATATTCATATTCACCTTTGTCGATTAAATCGGCAAAACGATATTCATTTGGGAAATCGGTAATATGATACTCATCACTTCCATCTTCTATTCCTAACGAGTCAATTGTACGATCATTTATTGAAATTGATTTTCTTTTATCAATTAACGCATAAACATTACTTATATCTTCTTTTAAAGTCGAATTAGCAACAGTGATTGAATCTTCATTTAAAGCTAAATTCCCCATAACTCCAGACTCAATATTTGAAGATAAAGAGTATTCATAAGTTGCTCCTTTGAAACTATCTCTTCCATCATTTCCAGAAGCAATATAAACATTTGTGCCCTTTTCTTTTAAAGCCTTTAATACATCATCGACAGCGCGATCAGTAGCATCTTTCGTATAGTTTAATGCACTTCCAAAAGACATATTAACTGCATCAACATTTAATAAATAACAATCTTCAAGAGCTTTTAAATAAACAACTGATGTACATCCTCCGCCATAATCATTAAAAACTTTCATAAATGCAAGTTGACTCTGTGGAGCAATCCCTTTATAACGCCCATTCCCTATAGATAATGAGGCTACATGGCTTCCATGGGTGTCTTTTGCTAAAACATCATCGTCATCATTACAATAATCATAAGTAAATGGAACTTTATCGTTAATTCGGCGATAATTTTTTCCATTAAAATTACTATCGGAAGTTAATAAATTAATCTCAGCTTGGCTATACCTAATTAAAGAAGAGTCAATCGATTGAAAAGCTTCGTGATTATAATTTAATGCACTATCTAAAATAGCTACAAAAGTATTTTCACCTTTTCCAATATCTTCCCCAATATTCATGTTAATACTGCTATAATTTGTATCTAAAAGTTTATTATTACCTAAATAATTATAATCAGGATCATTTGGGTCATAATAATATTCAATTTCTTCGTAAGCATATAAACAAGTTTCTAATTTTTCTATCTTTTCAATATCAGAAGAATTTACTTTTAAAGAAACAAAATTAAAAACTCCGTTAATTTCGTCTATTTTTCGATAATTATAATCAATAGTATTTGTGAGTTCATTAAAAAATAAGCGAGACATTTCATCTTTTGCATAAGTATCGCTATCTTTAATTCTTACTATAACATTTGTATCTAGTTCTTTTTTATTTGGATTTACTTTTTTCGAATATAAAGAAAAAGAAATCGCAAATATTGAAGAACATAAAACTAACAAGCTTTTATAATTCATGTAAAGTATTATATCAATCTTTATTTTGCCTATAAAGTTAAAGAATAAAATTCTTTAATAGTAAGTAATTTCAATTAATTTTATAATTAAAAAATGAAGATTGATCCAATTGACCTATATGTAAAACTATATAAATTTTCTTTTAAAAGAAAATTGAAACCATTATCTTCTGAAGATTTTGCAAAATTATTAAAAGTCTCAATCTCTTATTATTATGGTTCAGTTCATAGCAAAGAAAGTTTGATTGATGAGGGATTTAAATATTTTTTAAAAGAAATAAAAATTAATAGCGATATTTATTTAACATTGATTCAAAAATATAATCTTAAAATATATAAAAAATTAATAAAAGAGCCTCTAAATTCATTATTTTTCGAAAATATTAACGATTTTAAAGATATTTTAAGTTCTTCTTATTGTGCTTTTTTTAATGAGCTTTATAAAGACAAAATTATTTATGATTATAATTTAAATGAACTTGATAAAAACGCTTTTTTCAGAACCAATTTTGATATTTTATTTAATTCAATTATTCTAAAAAGCGATCATTTTTTGATAAATTAAAAGCGGAGATTTTTCTCCGCTAATAAATTAATAATTTTTATTTAGAATAATTTAAGTTTTGGGTAATTAACGATTCCATATTTTCAAGTTCTGGATCTTTTGTTTCAATATCGGAATTTTTATCATGTACTCCAATATATTGGTCCTTAACTTTTTGCATTGCATCAGTAACATCGAAATCTCTTAAAATATTCTTTTCTTTTTCAATAGAATTCAATCCTCTTCCTGCAGGAATAAGTTTTCCGGTAATAACATTTTCTTTTAGGCCATGTAAATTATCGGTCTTTCCTTTAATTGCCGCATCTGTTAAGACACGGGTTGTTTCTTGGAAAGAAGCAGCAGAAAGGAATGAATCTGTTTCAAGAGCAGCTTTAGTAATACCCAATACTAATGGTTTACAGAAAGCAGGTCTTCTACCATTTAATAATGCATCTCTATTCTTCTCTGTGAATTCAGTAATAGAAACTCTCGTTCCAGAAATTAAGGATGTCTCTCCTCCATCAACAACAACTACTTTTCTAAGCATTTGTCTAACAATTACCTCAATATGCTTATCGCTAATTCCAATACCTTGAGAACGATAAACTTTTTGAATTTCTTTAATAATATAACGTTCGACACTGCCTACATCAGCACATTCAAGTAATTTTTTAGGAGAGATTGCACCTTCAGTGATTTTTCCACCGTTTTTAATCTTGTCTCCTTTACGAACTCTTAAACGAGCACCAAATGAAGTTGTATATTCTTTAAATTCAAGTTCATTTTCAACTTTAACTGTATAAATACCATTATTTTCAGTGATATTTGTAACAGTACCGCTGATTTCAGAAATTGTTGCTTCACCTTTTGGAGTTCTAGCTTCAAATAATTCTTGGACTCTAGGAAGACCTTGAGTAATATCTTCAGTCGTAGCAACACCACCGGTGTGGAATGTTCTCATAGTTAATTGAGTACCTGGCTCACCAATTGATTGAGCAGCCATAATACCAACAGCTTCACCGATTTCAACAAGTTTGCCTGTAGCTAAATTACGTCCATAACAATGGACACAGACACCATCTTTAGTTTCGCAACCAAACAATGAACGAATTTCAACCTGGGTAATACCAGCATCGACAATTTTTTGTGCTGTATCTTCTTCGATTAATTGATCAGCAGGAATAATTAATTCACCAGTTTTTGGGTTATAAATGTTGTGACAACTGAATCTACCAACAAGTCTATCGAATAATTTAACGATAACTGTTCCTTGGGATGTATCAACAATATCACTAACAATAGTTCCATGGTCAGAATGACAATCAACTTCTCTAACAATAACGTCTTGAGAAACATCGACTAATCTTCTTGTTAAATAGCCAGAGTCAGCTGTTTTTAAAGCGGTATCAGCTCCGCCTTTTCTAGCACCGTGTGTTCCGGTAAAGAATTCAGCAACGTTTAAACCTTCCCTAAAGCAAGATTTAACAGGAATTTCAATAGTATCGCCTGAAGTTGAACCCATAAGTCCTCTCATACCCATAAGTTGGGTGTAATTGGATTTAGAACCTCTAGCTCCAGAATGCCACATAATATAAAGTGGGTTTCTAGTATCGCTCTTTAAAACTTTTTCGACATCATTTCCAACTTCTGTATTTATTTTTGTCCAAAGTTGAACGACCATATTATGTCTTTCTTCATCAGTTAAAAGACCTTTATCGTATAAATTTTCAATATTTTCAACTTGCATATCGCCTTTTTTAATTAATTCGTTTTTGTTTGGCAATACATAAATATCGGAAATAGCAACAGTTAAACCGGAAATAGTTGAATATTTATAGCCATAATCTTTGATTTTATCAAGAATTGCTGAAGTTTTAGTTGTACCGTATTTAGCATAAACTTCATCAATAATTGAAGTAATATATTTCTTTTCGATAGCTTCTCTAGTAGGAGTTTCTTTTATAGCCTTTCTAATATCTGTTCCTTTTTTAACAAAGAATTCAGGTAATGTAGTTTTTAAATTTCTCTTATCATTTGAATTGATATATGGGAAATCACTAGGGAAAATAAGGTTAAAAATAACTTTGCCAACTGTTGTAATAACGTATGATTCATTTTGCTCAGGAGTAAAAATAATTTTTCTTAATGCTTTTCCTGGTAAAGCAATTCTATTATGGAGATGAATTTTTCCTAATTCATAGCATTTAATACATTCATCGATGTCTTTAAATACCTTGCCTTCCATATTAATGAAGCCTCTATATCTTTCGGCTTCCTCTAAATCACCGTTATCTTCATATTTTTGAGCTTTTTTAAGGAAATCTTCCTCCGAAGCTTCCATAGTTAAATAATAATTACCGATTAAGATATCTTGAGATGGTGTGACAATTGGTTTTCCATCTTTTGGAGCAAGAATGTTATTAGAAGCAAGCATTAAATCAATAGCCTCTTCTTGTGCTGCTTTTCCAAGTGGAACGTGTACTGCCATTTGGTCACCATCGAAGTCAGCGTTAAATCCTGTACAAACAAGTGGATGTAATCTAATTGCTCTACCTTCAACTAAAATTGGTTGGAAAGCTTGAATACCTAAACGGTGGAGTGTTGGAGCACGATTAAGTAACACTGGGTGATAAGAGATAATTCTTTCAACGATATCATAAACATCATTATCTTTATCATTAATCTTACGATCTGCTTGTCTATGCAAAGAGCATTTTCCTTCTTTAATTAAAATTGCTGCAATAAATGGTCTTAAAAGATTAATTGCCATCTCACGTGGTAATCTACATTGATACATTTTTAATTTTGGACCGATTGCAATAACAGAACGTCCAGAATAGTCAACTCTCTTACCAAGTAAATTTTGTCTAAATCTTCCTTGTTTACCTTTTAAAGCGCCAGAAAGTGATTTATAAGGTCTACCGTTTTGACCAGTAACAGGTTTTCCATTTCTTCTACCATTATCAATTAATGCATCGACTGCTTCTTGAAGCATTCTCTTTTCATTAACCAAAATAACAGTTGGAGCGTTCATTTCTTTCAATCTTTTTAAACGTGAATTACGAGTAATGATTCTACGATATAAATCGTTTAAATCAGAAGTAGCGAATCTACCGCCGTCAAGTTGAAGCATTGGTCTTAAATCTGGTGGAATAACAGGGATAGCATCAAGAACCATCCACTCTGGTTTATTTTCAGATTTAATAAATGCATCTAAAACTTCAAGTCTTTTTGTTAATTTTGTTAATTTTTGACCAGAAGCTTTTCTAATCTCCTCATTAACTTTATCAAATTCTTCTTGTAAATTTACTTCTTTAAGCAAACGTTTAACTGCTTCGGCACCATCGCCAAATTCAACACCTAATTGTTCTGAAATAAATTCTGCATTTGAATAGAAATCAAATGGTTCTTTTAATCTTTCTAATCCTTCAAGTAAATCTTGAGCTCTTGAATAAGCAAAAGTATCTGGTTCAAGATTTTCTTGAATCTCTTTAATAGTTGCAGTAAAAGCTTCTCTTCCTTTTGCATCATCTAAGAATTGTTTGTATTGCAATGTTTTTGAATTTCCAGCACTTAAACAAACGTGGGCGCTATAATAAACAATTTCTTCAAGATCTTTAGGAGACATATCTAATACTAAAGCCATTCTTGAAGGAATACCTTTTAAATACCAAATATGAGAGCATGGAGAAGCGAGTTCGATATGACCAACTCTTTCTCTTCTAACTTCTTTTGAGATAACTTCGACGCCACATTTTTCACAAACAACGCCTGCATATCTACTTTTTTTATATTTTCCACAATGACATTCAAAGTCTTTTGATGGGCCAAATATTCTTTCACAAAACAAACCATCCATTTCAGGTTTTTGGGAACGATAATTAATTGTTTCTGGTTTTGTAACTTCGCCATGTGAAAGTTGTCTAATCTTATCTGGGGATGCAAGTCCGATTTTAACAGAAGCTAAATTATTTACATCAAACATACTCAATCCTCCTTATTAATTTAATAATTCACTGAGTGAATCGAGTGAATTTTCCTCATCTTCATCGACTGAAATAGAGTTTTCTCCAACCATATTTTTAACATTTCTAAGAGATTGTTGTTCTTCTTTTTGAGTTTCTCTAGCAAGTTGATCCATATCGATGACTTTTCCGTTTTTATCTCTAAGTTCAACATTGAGTGCTAAACCTTGTAATTCTTTAGTTAAAACTTTGAAAGCCTCAGGAATTGATGGTGTAGGGAGTGGGTGTCCTTTAATAATAGATTCATAAGTTTTTCTTCTACCGACTCTATCATCTGATTTAATAGTCATCATTTCTTGTAATGTGTAAGCAGCACCATAAGCTTCTAATGCCCAAACTTCCATTTCACCAAATCTTTGACCACCATTTTGAGCTTTACCACCTAAAGGTTGTTGTGTAACCATTGAATAAGGACCTGTAGCACGAGCATGTAATTTATCATCAACCATATGAACAAGTTTGATCATATACATGACGCCAACATTAATACGGTCATCAAATTTTTCACCAGTTCTTCCATCATAAAGTGTATATTTACCATCTTTTGAACATTTTGCTTCTTCCATCATATTGATGATTTCATCGTTTGAAATACCATCAAAAACTGGTGTTGCAACTTTTAAGCCACCAAGTTTCTTACAAGCCATACCTAAATGGACTTCAAGAACTTGACCGATATTCATACGAGAAGGAACACCTTGTGGATTTAATAAAATATCAACTGGGGTGCCATCTTCCATAAATGGCATATCTTCTTGAGGTACGATACAAGAAATAACACCTTTATTACCGTGTCTTCCTGACATCTTATCACCTTCGGAAATTTTTCTTTTTTGAACAACATAGACTCTAATTTTCTTGATAACTCCAGGAGAAAGTTCGTCTTTATTTTCACGTGAAAATACTTTAACGGCTAAAACAGTGCCTGCTCCACCGTGAGGAACTCTTAAAGATGTATCCTTGCCATCTTTAGATTTATCACCGAAAATTGCATCTAATAATTTTTGATCTGGTGTTGGTTCGCTTTGACCTTTTGGTGTTACTTTACCAACTAAAATATCACCCTCTTTAACATCGGTGCCAACAATAACGATACCATCACTATCAAGGTTCATTTTTCCTTTATCGCCAATATTTGGGACATCAGGAGTAATCATTTCTTTACCGTTTTTTGTTTCACGGCATTCAACTTCATATTGTTCAATATGAATAGTTGTATAAACATCTTCTTTAACTAATCTATCTGACATGATGACAGCATCTTCATAGTTATAACCTT
>CALVMY010000062.1 GCA_944349405.1 uncultured Bacilli bacterium
CAAAACGCAATTATACAATCTAAATATTTAATTTATTATCTTGATTATTTAGAATTAAAAAATCCAAAAAATGAAAAAGAAATCGATGTTTCGTCTATAAAACCTCCTTTCGTAATCGAATTTAAAGATGTTTATTTTAAATATCCAAACAATGATATTTATGCTTTAAATGGTGTTACATTTGAATTAGGCAAATATAATAGAACAGCTATTGTTGGAAAAAATGGAGCGGGTAAATCAACAATTATTAAATTAATTGCTCGATTTTATAAACCAGAAAAAGGTGAAATCTTAATAAACGGAGTTAATATTAATGATTTTAATTTTAAGGATTATCAAAAATTATTCTCGATTGTTTTCCAAGATTTTTCTCTTTTTGCTTTACCTATTAAAGAAAATGTCGCTTCTTCTAATTCTATAGATGAAGATAAAATAAAAAGCATTTTAAAAGATGTGAATTTTGATTATGAAAAACTTAATGAAGGAATTGACACATATTTATATAAATATATTGAAGAAGGAGTTGAAGTAAGTGGTGGTGAAGCTCAAAAAATTGCTATTGCTCGTGCTTTATATAAAAATTCTCCTTTAGTTTTGTTGGACGAACCAACTTCAGCTTTAGATCCAATTAGTGAGTCTGAAATTTATTCGTTGTTTGATAAATTAGTTATAAATAGAAAAGCTATATATATTTCTCATCGAATGTCTTCGACTAAATTTTGCGATAACATCATTGTTTTAGATAAAGGAAAGATAGTTGAGGAAGGAAATCACGAAAATTTGATGAATATAAAAGATGGACTTTACAAAACACTATTTATTTCGCAAGCAAAATATTATAAAGAATAATTAATGATATAAATCACATATTTTAATTATCACGTGGAAAATATAGTATTTATTTTTTTATAAAAATATTTGTTTTCTCTTTTTATTATCTTTGTAAAAGACTGTTTTTATTTTTAACTAAAAGACAATTCATTTATAATTATAAATGAATTTATTAGGAGATTATTAATTTATGGGATTCAAAAAAGAAGAAAAAAAGATAGAAGTTCTCATTCCGCCTGAGGAATTAGAAAAAGGCGAAGAAGAAAAAGTTGAAGAAAATGAAGATAGTGAAGTTGAAGAAGTTGAAGAATTGAACGTCGAAGATAGCGAAAGAGAACTTTCAAAAAAAGTAGACGAAAAAAGAGAAGAATTTAATAAATTCGCAAAAAAACAAAAGATTTATAACTATATTGCAACTGGTATTTTACTTGTTGTTTTAATTGTTGCTTTTGTTATTGCTTTAACTGTTGGTAATCAAGAAGGACAAAGTTGGGTTACCTTACTTGTTTTAGGTATTGCTGTAGTTTTACTTGTTGCTTCATTTGTTTTTACTCGTCTTCAAAGAAAGAAAATGGATAAAATTGGAAACGAATATGTTCAATTTGTTTTAACCGAAACAAATAAAGAAATTTATAGAGGAGAAAGATTTACTGATTTAAATTTTGCTTTATCAAACGATGAAAAAGAATCATTTAATGAATCAAGAATTTTCTTAAATATCAAATCATTTAAAGCAATTAATGTTACAACAGGAAAAGTTAATGGGAATCCATTCAAAGTTTTTGATTGTGCTGCATCAGTATTAATTAAAAATAGACCACAACCTCATTTTTTAGGTAGAATGTTTGTTTTTGATTTAAAAGATGTTGACCCTTCTTTAAGAGCAATTTTCCAAATTAAAGGTGGAGAATATTCTTATCCGGTTGATGATATTGAAGATTTACAATTAATTGAAGGAAATAACAAATATAGTTTTTACATAAGCGATGAAAAAGTAAAAACTATTTTTGATGGAAAAGTATTAGGTTTAATTAAAAAATTCAAAGTTGATAAAAACATTATTGATGTTATCGTTTCACTTAATAATTCAAAATTATTTATTGGAATTGATTATGCTGATGAATTTATCAATGTTCCAACAAAAGAAAGTATTAATTTAAAAAATATTTCTAAATCTAAACTTGATTTAGAAAAAGTTATTGCAATTAGAGAAGCTATCAAATAACTTTTCATATTTTTATTTAACTTTTCTATTTAAAAAGAAAGGAGGGTAAAAATATGGAGAACTTAGAAAAGAAATGGATTGAAGTTCAAGGATATAAACACGATGGACGAATGCATCGCATATGGGATCGTGTTTATGTTGTTGAAGAAAAAGAAAATTATATAGTGGTTTGTTCAACTAAAACAAAAGTAGTCGAGCATAATTTTAGAGTTTGGTATACAAAAGAATCAGCTGTTATGATCTTTTTTAAAGATATATGGATGAATGTAATTGCAATGTTTAAAAAAACAGGCATTACCTATTATGTAAATTTAGCTTCACCATATATTAAAGATAAAGGCTACATAAAATATATTGACTATGATTTGGATATGAAGTTATATCCAAATCAAAATATAAGAATTATCGATGTTAAAGAATATGCTTACCATCGAGAAAAATATCAATATGGGGAAGATATTGATACGATTTTAAAATTCAACATCAACAAAGTTAAAAACATGATGAAAAATCGAGATTTCCCTTTCATTGATGAAAAAATTACTGAATTTTATGAAAAATATAAACAAGAAGAAGGTGAATAATTGATTATGGAAATAAAACTTATTTCTAAAAAGAAAGAAAATACTTTGGCATTAGGTAAAATAATTGCTTCATTTGCTTTTAAAGGTGAAGTAATTATTTTAAGTGGAGATTTAGGAGCTGGCAAAACTACCTTAACAAAAGGTATTGGAAAAGAATTAGGAGTAAAAGAAGAGATAAATTCACCTACTTTTAATATTTTAAAATGTTATTTTTCAAGCAGGCTTCCTTTATATCATATCGATGCTTATCGTTTAGAAGATATTCCACGTGAAAATAAAAATATTGGTTTAGAAGAAGTTATTGAAGGAGATGGAGTCGCTATTATTGAATGGCCTAAATTTATTGAAGAATTTATTAATTACGACGATGTTTTAGATATTGTTATTAAAATAAATGAAAATAATGAAAGAGAATTCACAATTTATAGTAAAAATGGAAAATTTTTAGATTTGTTTAACAAACTTAAAAAGGAGTATAAGTTATGATTACTTTACTTTTAGATTCTTCAAATACACTTTTAGTAGTTGGTCTTGCTAAAGACGATAAGATAATCGATGAGATTATTTATGAAGCATGGCAAAAGCAAAGTGAATTTATGATTTTGGAAATAGAGAAAATATTGAAAAGAAACGAAATAAATCCTAAAGAAGTTGGGGAGATAATTGTTTCAAAAGGACCAGGCTCTTATACTGGGGTAAGAATTGCTTTAACAATAGCCAAAATTTATGGCTATGCATTAAATATTCCTGTTTTTGCTGTTTCTTCTTTGCAAATGCTTGAAAAAAGAGATGAAATTTCAATTTGTCTAATGAACGCAAGGAGTCAAAGATCTTATTTTGGTGTGTATAAAAACGATGAAGTAATTGTAGAAGATAAAGTTCTTACTAACGAAGAAGTAAAAAAATATATTTTGGACCACCCGGATTATAAAGTGATGGGTGAAGTTTCATATTTATCGTTAAATGAAGAAAAATCAGATATTTTAAATAATATGTTAAGATTAAAAAGTGGAAAAACTAAAGTAGAAAATATCTTAACTTTGAAAGCTATTTATTTAAAGGATTAAAAATGAATATTATAAAAGCAAGCAAAGATAATTTTGATGCAATTTATGAAATTGAAAAAACATCAACTTATGAAAAAATGAGCGAAGAAGAACTCAAATACGAATTAAATGAAAATCCTGTCGCTTTTTTCTTTTTGCTTGTAAATAATAATGACGAAATTATCGCATACATTGATTTTTGGATAACTTTTGACTCATCAACAATTTTTAAAATCGTTACAAAAGAGAACGAAAGAAATAAAGGCTATGCCAAAAAATTGCTTACTTATGTTATTGAATTTTTAAAAACAAAGGATGTGCTTTATTTAACTCTTGAGGTAAGAAAATCGAATATTTATGCGATAAAATTGTATGAATCTTTAGAATTTGAAAAAATTGTCGAAAAACCAAAATATTATAAAGATGGTGAGGACGCAATTTATATGGTAAGAGGTATTAATTAGTTATGGATAGAATCATTTTAGCTATTGAATCAAGTTGTGATGAAACAGCTGTAGCAATATTAAAAAATGGTGAATTAAAAGCCAACGTCATTTCTTCTCAAATAGAAGTTCACCAAAAATACGGCGGAGTTATGCCTGAAATTGCTTCAAGACTCCATTTAGAAAATATTGGAGCGGTTTTAGATGAAGCTTTGAAAAAAAGCGATGTTAAATTGGAAGAGGTTAGTGCGATTGCTTTTACTAGGGGCCCTGGATTAATTGGAGCTTTACATGTAGGTCTTCAAGCGGCCAAAACCTTATCATTAATTTATGATATTCCTTTAATTCCAGTTCATCATTTAGCAGGACACATTTATGCTAACGAATTTATAGAAAAATTATCATTTCCTTTATTGGCAGTTGTAGTTAGTGGCGGAAATACTGAACTCGTTTATATGAAAGATCATTTAAATTTCGAAATTATTGGCGAGACTAAAGATGATGCAATTGGTGAGAGTTATGATAAGGTTGCGCGAGTATTAGGGCTTCCATATCCTGGAGGTGTCGCAATTGATAAATTAGCAAAAGAAGGGAAACATACTTATAAATTGCCAACTCCACTCCATGATAATTCATTAGATTTTTCATATTCAGGATTAAAAACCGCAGTTATTAATCTTATTCATAAAGAGGAACAAAATGGGAATGAAATTAGAGTTGCAGATATGGCAAAATCTTTCCAAGATATTGCCGTTAATGAAGTTTTAACTAGAGTTAAAAGAGCGGCTGAAAGATATAAAATAAAAGAAATTGTCTTGGCTGGTGGAGTTAGCGCAAATTCTTATTTAAGAAGTGAGATAACAAAAGAGTTTGAAAATAGTGATATTAAAGTAATTATTCCTCCATTATGGTGCACAACTGATAATGCGGCAATGATTGCAATGGTTGGAAATTATTTATATGATCGAAAAATATTCGCTCCACTTTCAATCGGAGTTGATCCTTCCTGGAAAATTGAAGATTTCGATAAGTTTTAAAAATATTTGTGTGGTATAATTATTAAGATTTTAGGAGATTAAATGTAATATTATGGAAAGAACGATGAGTGTCTGTCATGAGTTATTCGTTAAATTATCAAAAAACGAACTTCACGATGGTGATAAAGTATTTTTAGAAGGCTGGATAAGAGGCAATAGAGATAATGGTTCTATTGGTTTTATTGAATTTAATGATGGAACTTGTTTTAAAAATGTTCAATTAGTTTATACAAATGAAACAAAAGCGTATGAAGAAATTTCTCATTATAAATATGCAGCTTCAATTGCAGTTAAAGGGACAATAAAATTAACTCCTGAAAATAAACAACCTTTTGAAGTTTTAATTGAAGAGGCTTCACTTTTAGGAGATGTGAGCGATGATTATCCTCTTCAAAAAAAGAGACATTCTTTTGAATTTTTAAGAGATATTGCTTATTTAAGACCTAGAGCTAATACTTTCAATGCTCTTTTTAGGGTCAGAAATAAACTTGCTTTTGCAATACATAGTTTTTTCCAAGAAAGAGGATTTATGTATGTTCACACTCCAATTATTACAGGAAATGACGCGGAAGGTGCCGGACAATGTTTTAAAGTTGTTGAAGATTTAAAAAAACCTGAAGAATTTTTTAATGCTAATGCTTGTTTAACTGTTTCAGGGCAATTACACGTTGAGCCTTTTGCTTTAGCATTTAGAGATGTCTATACTTTTGGACCAACTTTTAGAGCTGAACATTCAAATACTTCAAGACACGCCTCTGAATTTTGGATGATTGAACCTGAAATTGCTTTTGCTGATTTAGAAGATGATATGAACTTAATGGAAGATTTTCTTAAATATATTATTAGTTATGTTTTAAAAAATTGTCCCGATGAAATGAACTTTTTCAATACAATGATTGAAAAAGGAGTTATTGATAAAATGAATCATATTTTAAATTCATCTTTTAAAAGAATGACTTATACTGAAGCAATTGAAATCTTAAAAAAAGCAGTTGATGAAGGTGTAAAATTTGAATACAAAGATATTTATTGGGGGATGGATTTACAAAGTGAACACGAAAGATATATCACTGAAAAAATTGTAAATGGCCCTGTTTTCTTAATCGATTATCCTAAAGAAATCAAAGCTTTTTATATGAAATTAAATAAAGATGGAAAAACAGTAGCTGCTTGTGATTTATTAGTTCCAGGAGTTGGCGAAATTTGTGGCGGCTCACAAAGAGAAGAAAATTATGATTTATTAAAAGAAAGAATGGATAAACAAGGAAACAGCGAAGTTCTTGAATGGTATTTAAATTTAAGAAAATATGGTGGATGTATCCATTCAGGATTTGGTTTAGGATTCGATAGATTATTGATGTATTTAACAGGATTAAGTAATATTAGAGATGTAGAACCTTATCCAAGAACACCAGGGAGCTTAAAATATTAATTTATGGCAAGAAAAAAAGAAAAGAAAGAAAACTTTATTGAGGAAAAAGATGAAACTTTAAAACCTAAAGTAAGAACAACTTCAAGAACTGTCGAGATTGAAACCATTAAAGAAAAAAAGGCTATCAATTATAAAAAGAATCGCACAATTCTTATTACTTGTTCAATTATTTCATTTCTTTTGGTTGTCTATATAATTTATTTGGTAGTAATGACATTTATTGGTCAATAATATAAAAGGCTGTAAAAGCCTTTTTATTATGTTTGCTTTATAAATAATGACAAAATTTCGAGTGTTTTAAACTTTTTTATATTATTTTTGAACAAAATCGTAAATTTTCTCATTTCGTTGCTTTCTTGACTTACGTCGACGGGCGGGAGGGGTTATTCCTTCTCCCTTTAATTATATTATATGTACCTATAGAATATTTCTTTAAGAAAAAAGCACCTTTTAAAGATGCTTATTTTTCATTTTTATCATCAACGTTTTTAATTGAATTATTATAAAAAGTTGATAAATCCATTTTGCCTAAATCCACACTATATATTTCTTTTGAAAGTTTATTGATACGATATTTTCTAGCGACATAGGCTTGAACATCGATTAAATAAATTATTCCTCCAATAAAAGTTAGAAGGAAAATAAAATAATTAAAGATTCGCTCATCAGAAAATGGAGCAGGTTCAAGCCAAACTATTTTATCCCAATTTATTCCTAAAGGCGGAACATATTCAATCGAAGAGAAATCTAATAAATATAATAATGAACCGATGCCTGTTTCTCTTGATAATAATGAATCAGTCCATCTTTGAAAAGTAAATCCATAAATTAGATAAAGGATAAGTGCTCCAAGGAGTAAACAAATAGGGAGAGGAGAAGCTTTAAAGAAACGATCCATACTTTTAATATTTGCGATTTCTTGAAAATCTTTTGGATTATCAATTAATCTTGAAACTACCATTTTTGACATATCTTTGTCGACAGCTTTAGCTTGTTTTTTCATAATAAATCTAACTAAAGCGCCAATTAATCCAATAATAACGAAAAGAAAAATGATTATAAAAAATATAACTAGAAGTATTTTCCGCCAATTTCTTGTAAAAAAGTTATCTAAAATTAAACTTAAAATCATATTTTAGTCCTCTCTTTTTAATGAAGACATATCAACTCTCTCTTCTTTAATCGATTCTTTTATTGAATCTTTTAATTCATCTATATTGTCATCTTCAACTGTATTGTCAAATTGATTTTCAATCAAAAAATCTTCGTCAACATCACTTGATTCAATATATTTAGGCTCTTTATTATTAGAATCAACCCTCGTCAATTTTTCAAAAAAGTTTGGATCTTCAGAAATCTTTTTCTTTACCTCTTTAGCATCCATATTGGCAATAATGATGTTATTAGTAGTGTTATAAGTTATATTTGAAGTTTTAACTTCTTTAACTAAATCAAGATCTTTATCTCCTTCTTTTTTATCTTCTTCATGGTATCGGTTATTATCTAAAATAAGTTCCGCTTTTTCTTCTAAAAATTTAACCTTTTTCTTATATTTTTTATTTTTATAAAGAAAAATATAGGTTATATCTTTAAAAAGGAGATATATTCCAAAAAACATTAAATAAATAAGTAAAAATGGGAAGGTGATAAAATATAATAATCCAAGTCCAAATGTCTTAAAAAAATCTTTCATAACAATAAATATTTTATTTTATTTTCTTAAACTTATAAATAATTAATCTTTTTAATAGATAAATTAAACTAGAGATTAAAGGAACAATATTTAAAAATAAAAATTGATAAATTGGTTCAATATCTTTTAAATAAGCAATTGTAAATATTGAAATTAAGATTAAAACTGAAGAAATAATTAATAAAAGATAGCTTTTTTCAAATTTTATCTCTTTATAAATTAAAAATATCAGAATAATAAATGAAATAAACAAGAAAAGGTAAGAGAAATTTAAAAAGAAAAAAGAGGAAAGAATAAGTAATAAACTTATAAAAATATTAATTAAAGAAAAAAATAATGAATTATTTTGAGATTCGTAAAAGACGACCTCGTTATTAAATCTTTTTATTTCATATGTTAAAAAGAAAAAAGAGATTAATATAGACACAAATGAATAAACAAAAATAATTAAATAAATAAAATATTGGACATATTCATTATTTTCTAAATTAAAGAGTGTTAAAAAAGTTTTAACTATATCAAAATTAAATAGATATAAGCCAAGATAAATTAATGCTATTTCAATAAATAAATTTAAAAATGATATAAATAAAATAAGAATGTATTTATCTATTTTAATTACTTTTTTGTTATTTATTTCGTTTTTATTTATTAAGCCAAGAGAAAATACAAACGAAATAAGTAAAGAAGGTAGGAAATAATAAATAATAAAGGAGATATCACCAATCGAAACTAAAAAACCTAAGATAGTTACGACAAATACATATAAAAGGTAATATCTTTTTTTGATAAATGTTGCTAATAGCGTTGAAGGGAAAACGATAATTAAAGCAATAAAAAATATTGTAATAGGAAGATATGTACCTAATGCTATTAAAACTAAATTGATTGATGTAATTAAAGCGATTAAAGGTATAGATGATTTCAAATCTTTTTTAAATTCAAGTAATTTCATTATAACTATTTTATTATAAGAAAATATATTCTTCGAGATTATTCGCTTATTTTGACTTTTTACTTATATCAGTCACTTATTTTAATATATTAATATATTAAAATTTGTTAAAATTTATAACGTTATGAATTTTGATTTAGACTTAAACGAAAAACAATATGAAGCTGTCACATCTTCATATAAATATAACCGAATTATTGCAGGAGCAGGGAGTGGTAAAACTAGAGTTTTAACTTTTCGTCTTGCTTATTTAATTAAAGAAAAAAATGTTGATCCGTATAATCTTTTAGCGATTACTTTTACTAATAAAGTTGCTAAAGAAATTAAAGAAAGAACTATTATCTTACTTCCTTCTTTTGATTTAAAAGATTTAAAAATTTCTACTTTTCACTCTTTTTGCAATTATTTTTTAAGAAGAGAAATAAAAGTTTTAGGTTTACCTCGTTCTTTTTCAATTTTAGATGAAGAAGATAAGATGAATTTAATTAAGGATATCGGGGTGGATAAAGGATATCGTAAAGGGGATGACGTTATTGAAAAGGCAGCCGATTATATTTCTTTTAATAAAATGGAAGGGAATTTGCCTGGAGATATAAACGCTGAGAAATTAGCTTCAAAATACAAGATTAGTTATGAATTTTTTGAAGAATATGAAAAAAGAAAAAATGCTCAATTTAGTTTAGATTTTGATGATTTATTAATTTATACAGTTTTAATTTTAGAAAAATTTCCTGAAATTAGGGAATCTTATAATAAACGATTCTTTGAAATTTTAGTTGATGAATTTCAAGACACCAATAATTTGCAATTTAAACTTTTAACTCTTTTAGCTGGGAAAAAAGCTGGAATTTATGTAGTTGGAGATCCTGATCAAACTATTTATACTTGGAGAGGAGCCAATCAAAGAGTTATTTTAGATGTCGGAGAATATTTTAAGCCTTTAAATACTATTATCCTTAATGAAAATTATCGTTCAACCGAAGAAATTTTAAATCATGCAAATAAATTAATTGATAACAATTTAGAAAGAATTAAAAAAGATTTATTTACTTCAAAAAAAGGCGGAGAAAAAATTACCGTTTATGAATCAAACGATGCTACTGAAGAGGCAAAATATGTTATTAAAAAAATAACTGAACTTAATTTAATTAAAAAAGTTAGTTATAAAAATATTGCTCTTTTATATCGTAGTGCTTTTTCTTCAAGAGAATTTGAAAGACAACTGGTTTATGCTCATATTCCTTATCGTATCTATAGCGGTGTTAAATTTTATGAAAGAAGAGAAGTTAAAGACTGTTTAGCCTATTTTAAATTATTAATTAACCCACTCGATGATATTTCCTTTGCAAGAATAATCAACGTTCCACGTAGAGGAATTGGAGATGCAAGTTTCGCAATGATTAAAAAAGAGGCCAAAGACAGAGACTTATCTTTATATAATTATTGTTTAAAAATCGATGAATATATGTGCCCAATTTCTTCAAGAATGATTTCAAAAATTAAAGAAATGATTATTCTTTTAGAGGATACTAAAAATAAAGTTGTTGATAAAAATCTTTCTTATTCAGAAGTTTTAAATGATTTAATAGCAAATCTTCATTATTATGAATACTTAGAAGAAAATTTTGATGACGACGATGAAAGAATTGAAAATGTTCACTCCTTAATTGAAGATGTTAGAACATTTTTAAAGGACAATCCTGATTCTACGTTTGATGAATATTTACAAAATATTGCTCTAATTACTCAACAAGACACCATTAATGATAGCGAAGACGCTGTTTCTTTAATGACGGTTCATACCGCTAAAGGATTAGAATTCGATTATGTTTTCATAGTTAATTTTAGTGATGGAATTTTCCCTAATGGAAGAAGCATAAGTGAAAGTGGTTTTAATGGCTTAGAGGAAGAAAGAAGATTAGCTTATGTCGCGATAACGCGAGCTAAAAAAGAATTATTTATAACTTATAATAGTGGTTTTTCTTATGTTAGTAATGGAAGAGGAACGCCTTCAAGATTTTTAAAAGAAGCTGATTTAAGTATTAGAAAAATTATTTCTGAGTCACCATCACAAGCTGCCCCGGGTCAAAGAATTTATAAAATAAATATTGCTGGAAGTGGAGTTTCAAATGTCCGTGAGTCAAGAGTTGGAAGAAATGAAAGCGCCGTTTCTTATGATGTAAGCAATAATATAATTTGGCATGTTGGAGATATCGCAATCCACGATGCTTTTGGCGAAGGAAAAGTTTTAAAGATTGAAGGTGATATTTTGACCGTTGATTTTAAAAACTTTGGAATTAAAAAGATGCTTGGAACTCATAAAAAGATGAAAAAGAAGGAGTAGTCTATGGAATTTATTGAAGCTAAAAAGAAATATGATGAATTAACTAAAAAATTAGAACGTTATGCTTATGAATATTATGTTTTAGATAATCCAAGTGTTGATGATGCTGTTTATGATCAAGGAATGGAAGAACTTTTAAAACTTGAAAAAGAATTTCCTCAACTTATTACAAGAAATTCTTTATCTCAAAGAGTGGGTGGCACTGTTTTAAAAGGGTTTAATAAAGTTACTCATGAAAGACAAATGCTTTCTTTAGCCGATGTTTTTAATAAAGACGAATTAAGTGAATGGGTCAATAAAATTTATGAAACTTTAGGGAAAGAAGTTGATTTTACAGCTGAAATGAAAATTGATGGACTCGCTTGTTCGCTTGTTTATAATGATGGTTCTTTATCTTATTGTGCAACCCGAGGCGATGGAACAACTGGAGAAGATGTAACAACTAATGTTTTAACAATTAAGGACATCCCTACTTTAGTTGATAAAAAATCTGGTCGTTTAGAAGTTAGAGGTGAAATTTATATGCCTAAAGCTTCCTTAGAAAAATTAAATGAAGAAAGAGAGATAAGTGGAGAACCTCTTTTTGCTAATGCAAGAAATGCTGCAGCTGGTTCGATTAGAAATTTGGATTCTTCGATTGCCAAAAAAAGAAATTTAGATGGCTGGTGGTACTATTATATCGATGCAGAAAGAGATGGTTTTACCCGTCATAGTGATTCAATTAATGCTTTAGATAAACTTGGCTTTAGAACTAATCCAGAAAGAAGAATCGTTCATAATTTAAAAGAAGTATTAGATTATGTTGATGAATATACTTTAAAAAGAGATGATTTACCTTATGATATCGACGGAATTGTACTTAAAGTTGATGAATTTAAATATTATGAAGAATTAGGATATACAGCTAAATCCCCAAAATGGGCGATTGCTTATAAATTTCCACCTAAAGAAGTCCAAACAAAGTTAGAAGATATTATTTTTACAGTTGGAAGAACTGGAAAAATTACACCTAATGCTGTTTTAGAACCAGTAAGAGTTGCAGGAAGTTTAGTTTCTAGAGCTACATTGCATAACGAAGATTATATTTTAGAAAAAGATTTAAGAGTTGGAGATACTGTTATTATTCGAAAAGCTGGTGATATTATTCCAGAAGTTGTTAAACCATTAATTGAAAAAAGAGACGGTAATGAAAAACCATTCGTAATGGTTGATAAATGCCCTTATTGCGGCTCCTCTTTAGTTAAAAAAGATGCGATGCATTTTTGCATGAATAGAAATTGTCCTTCTAGACAAATTGAGAGTTTAATTCATTTTTCTTCAAAAAATGCGATGGACATTGAAGGAATGGGAGATAAAGTATGTGAGCAATTGTTTGGTGAAAAATTTATTAGCGATATTCCTTCAATTTATAAACTCTATGAACATAAAGAAGAAATTATGGAAATGGATGGATGGAGTGATAAATCAGTCACTAATTTATTAGATGCTATCGAAAACAGTAAGAAAAATTCTCTTGAAAGATTACTTTTTGGTATAGGAATCAATGAAGTTGGCGAAAAAATGAGCAAAGTTTTAGCAAGAAGATATAAGGATATCTCAGTTCTTGCTTCTCAAAGCGTTGATGATTTGTTAAAAATTGATGATGTTGGTGAGGTTGTTGCTAATTCTATTTATAATTATTTTAAAAATGAACGTAATATTGAATTGATAGAAAAGTTAAAAACTAGTAATGTTAATATGCTTTATTTAGGTAAAGATGATATAAATGAATCAAATTTCTTCTATAACAAAAGATGTGTAATTACAGGCACATTCGCTCGTTATTCTAGAGATGAAATGACTGAATTTATTGAATCTCAAGGTGGAAAAGTTTCTGGAAGTGTTTCTAAAAAGACCGATTATGTAATAGTTGGGGAAAATCCAGGAAGCAAAGAAACCAAGGCTAAAGAACTTAATGTAAAAATATTAAGCGAAGAAGAATATTACGATATTATAGATGAAAATAAAGGAGAATAAGGATGAAAGAAGTAAATAAAGATATCTTAAAAGATGCTGCTTCAAGATTATTATTCGATATGAAAGATGAAGAATATGACACTCTTTTAAACGAATTTGGGATTATTACAAAACAATTAAAGTTGATGGACGAGATTAAGGGATTAAACGATGTTGAACCAATGTCTTTTCCATATGTTGATGAATCTTTTTCTCTTTTAAGAGAAGACGAACCAGTTAAAGAAGACGAAGTAGACAAAGAAGAAATGCTTCAAAATGCAAAAGTTTATCGTGATGGGCAAGTTAAACTTCCAAAGGTGGTTAATTAATTATGAATTATTTAGATTTGACTATTAAAGAAATGCATGAAGCTTTAGTAAATAAAAAAATTAAAGTTTCAGATTTAGTTAAAAAAGCAATTGAAAGATGTAAAAATGATAAATTCAACGCATTAGAAGCTACTAATTATGAGGCTGCTTTAAATGAGGCTTATGAATTAGATAAAGAAGAAGTCCCATGTGATAATTTTTTATTTGGAATTCCTTATATTGCAAAAGATAATTTTTCAACAAGAGGTATCGAATCAACTGGCGGAAGTAATATTTTAAATGGTTATATTCCATCTTTTGATGCTACTGTAATTAAAATTTTAAAAGAAAACAAAGCTATTATGATTGCTAAATCCACTTTGGATGAGCTTGCTATGGGCGGAAGTGGAAAAAGTGGTCATAAAGGAATTCAATTTAATCCTTATGATGAAACTAAAAACCATCTTATCGGTGGTTCTTCTAGTGGAAGCGCGGTAGCTACAGCCGCTTCCTATGTTCCTTTCTCTTTAGGAAGTGATACTGGCGACTCAATTAGAAAACCTGCATCTTATGCAGGACTTGTTGGTTTTAAACCTACTTATGGATTAATTTCCAGATTCGGTTTATTCCCTTTCTCAGTTTCTTTAGATCATGTTGGATATTTTACTCGTAGCGTCGACGATGCTGCTATTTTATTTGATTATTTAAATAAATACGATAAAAGAGATTATACTTCTTCATTAAAAGGAAGAAATAAAGTTTATCCATTAAAAGAAGAAAAACATCATAAAATTGCTGTTTTAAAAGAAGTAATAGATTCAATTAAAGATGAAATGATTCTTTCTTCTTTTAATAATTTAATTGAAAAGTTAAAAAATGAAGGGAACGAAGTTGAATATGTTTCGATTGATCCTTCAATTTTAAAAGCTCTTTATCCAGCATATATTATTATTTCAAGTGCAGAAGCAACTTCAAATAATGCAAATTTAGACGGAATTAAATTTGGTAATCGTAAAGAAGGAAATTCTTATCAAGAAGTGATGTTTAATACTCGTAACGAAGGATTTAGCGAACTTATTAAAAGAAGATTTGTTTTAGGAAGCTATGCTTTAATGAGTGAAAATCAAGAAGAAGTTTATTTGAAAGCTAAAAAAGTTAGAAGAGTTGTTGTTGATAAAGTTAATGAAATATTTAATTCCTACGATTGCTTTATTGCTCCAGCTTCTCCAACAGTTGCCCACTCTTTAAATGAAGTTAGTGATGATTTAGACGATACTTATTTAATTGCTGATAACTATTTGGGTATTGGTAATTTTGGAGGTTTCCCTTCAATAACAATTCCTTTAGGAGTTAAAGAAAATTTACCATTCGGTTTATCTATTACTGGTAAAATTTTTGATGACTCAAAAGTATTTGAAATCGCTAAAGAATGTGAAAATTTAACTAATTTAAAGAATTTATCCACCGTTACTTTAAAAGAAAAGGAGGCTAAATAATATGAATTTCGAGGCAGTTATCGGATTAGAAATCCACGTTGAAATGAAAACTAAATCAAAAATGTTTTCAAATGCTCCTATCCATTTTAAAAGCGAACCAAATACAAACATCACCTATTTAGATTTAGCTTATCCAGGCTCACTTCCAAGATTAAATAAGCAAGGCGTTATTAATGCCATAAGAGTTTGTAATGCTCTTCATATGGAAATTGATCATACCTTATACTTTGATAGAAAAAATTATTTTTATTCAGATTTACCAAAAGGCTATCAGATTACTCAACAAAATAGACCTATTGGCAAAAAAGGCTATTTAGAAATAGAAGTTGATGGTAAAAAGAAAAAAATTGGTATTGAAAGACTTCATATGGAAGAAGACACTGCTATGCAACACCATTTTAGCGACTATACTTTATTAGATTATAATCGTGCCGGAATTCCTCTTGTTGAAATTGTTTCTTATCCAGAAATTAGAAATGGTGAAGAAGCAAGAAAATATGTCGAAAAAATTAAAGAAATCGTTACTTATCTTGATGTAAGCGATGGAAAAATGGAAAATGGCTCGTTAAGATGCGACGTTAACATTTCAATAAGACCTTTTGGTAGTGAAGAGTTTGGCACAAAAGTTGAAGTTAAAAACTTAAATTCAACTGCTAATATTGAAACTGCTATCGATTATGAAATGATGAGACAGGCTTCTTTATTAATTAAGGGTGAAAAAATCCAACAAGAAACAAGAAGATTTGATGAAGCTAAAAAAGAAACTGTTTTAATGAGAGTTAAAACTGATGCGGTTGATTATAAATATTTTAGCGAAGGAAATATTCCTCCAGTTCATTTAAGTAATGAATTTATTGAAAACGCAATTAAAACTTCTAATGAATTATATGATGAAAAATTAATTAGATTTGAAAATGATTATAAGTTAAATCTTGTCGACACAAAAATCTTACTTTCAAGTAAAGAATTATCACTTTATTATGATGAGGCAGCAAAGAACACTAATCTTTATCAACCCTTAGCAAACTATATTATTTCGGAAGTTTTAGGCTATTTAAATAAAAATAATCTTCAAATAACTGAATTTAATGTTAAACCTAAAGATATTGCTGATTTAGTTATTCTTTTAAATGAAAAGAAGATCAATTCAAAACAAGGCAAAGATATTTTCGCTAAAATGATTGAAACCAATAAATCCCCATTAGTTTTAAAAGAAGAAATGGGCTTAACTATCATTAGTGATGAAAATAAAATTAGAGATGATATTAAAGAAATTATTGCTGCAAATCCAACTCTTCCTAGTGATTTTAAAAATGGTAAAACTAGAGCTCAAGGATTCGTTATGGGCTTATTAATGAAGAAAAACAAAGGAAAAGTTGACCCAATTCTTGCTAATAAATTAATTGTTGAAGAATTAAATAAATAAGGAGAAATATATTATGAAAAATGTAAATGTTAATGAAGAGAGACTTTCGTGTGAACTTTTTTCTGAACTTGAAAAATCTTATAAGGAAGACAAGAAAAACGATGTTATCAGACACGCTTTAATTAAAAATCCTATTGTTGATGTAGTTTATGATAATAAAAATGAAATCGATACTACATTTATTTTTTCTAACGAAGTTAAAACATTACCTGTTTGTAACCAAAAGGCAAGTGGAAGATGTTGGATTTTTGCTGGATTAAATGTTTTAAGAGAAATTATTGCTAAAAAACTTAATTTAAGAAATTTCGAATTATCGCAAAATTATATTGCTTTATGCGATAAATTAGAAAAAGCAAACTATGCTTTAACTTCAATCATTGATTTAATTGAGAATGAACCAAACGAAAGAGTATTGATGCATATTCTAACTAATGGAGTTGGAGATGGCGGACAATGGGATATGTTCAGAAATCTTGTTATTAAATATGGTATTTTACCTAAAAATAACTTTAATGAAACATATCAATCTTCTAATACAATGGAAAGCAACCACCTTTTAAATACTTATATTAGAAAATTTGCTTCCGAAGCTAAAAAACTCGCTAATGAAAATAGGAAAAATGAAATTCATACCTTAAAAAAAGAATATTTAAAAAATATTTATAATTTATTAACTAATTCTTTTGGTCTTCCTGTAGAAAAATTTGATTTTGAATATTACGATAAAGACGATAAATATCATTTAGAAAAAGATTTAACCCCAAAATCATTCTTTGAAAAATATATCGGGAATGAAATTGATGAATATGTTTCAATTATCAATTCTCCAACTAAAGATAAACCATTTAATAAAGTTTATACAATTGCTTATTTAAATAATGTTGTTGAAGGTAAATTAATTAAGCACTTAAATCTTCCAATGGAAAGAATTAAAGAACTTGTTGAAAAACAAATTGATGATAATAATATTGTCTGGTTTGGAAGTGATGTTTCTTTTTATAGAGATAGAAAAACAGGGCTTTGGGACGATTTAAGTTTTGATTATGTTTCAGCTTTTAATATTGACTATAAATTTAATAAAGAAGATATGTTAGATTTCCATGCTTCAGTTATGAATCATGCAATGTGCTTAACTGGCTATAATAAAAAGGATGGAAAAACTAATCGTTATAAGGTAGAAAATTCTTGGGGAGAAGATGTTGGGAATAAAGGATATTTTATAATGTCTTCTTCTTGGTTTGATTCTTTTGTTTATCAAGCTGTTATCTTAAAAAAATATTTAAATGAAGAAGAAATAGATGCCTATAACAAAGAACCTGTTGTTTTAGATCCATGGGATCCAATGGGCACTTTAGCTGATTAATTATAAAATAGATGGCTTGACAATAATCATTTTTAGAAATATACTTTAGGACCTTAAGCAAATTAGATAATGTTTATAACCCAAATACATGTCAATTTGACTTAAGTAAACAAAAAGGAGATTGATAAGAATGATTAAAAAACTCATTAATTTGATGAGTGGCAAACGTCATTCTTATAAAGACACGAATTCATACAGAAATGAAAATGGGTTGGAAAACTTTATAAATGACTATGTCGCTTATCTAGATTTAAAAGATTTAGATCTTTAAAAAGTAGGCTTATTAATAAGATTTGCTCTGTTAATAAGCCTTTTTCTTTTTAATAAAAAATAAGAAATTTAAAAAAAATCGTAAATTTTTCAAACTCGTAACATTCTTGTATTATGTATGGTCGAAGTAAAAAATTTAACGAAAGAATTTATTGTAAATAAAAAGAAAAACATTGTTATTAACAACCTTTCTTTTTTTCTCCCTTCAAAAGGGATGTATTTTATAGTTGGTGAGTCTGGAAGTGGCAAATCTACTCTTTTAAATTTAATCGAAGGATTAATTTTGCCAACTAAAGGTTCAATAAAAATTAATAATCATCGAATAGATAAATTAAAAAATGATGAAAAAGTTGAATTTTATAAAAAAGAAGTTGGAATTTTATTTCAATCTTTCAATCTTTTTAATGATTTGACTGTTTTAGAAAATTTAAAAATTACATCTTTAATTAAAGAGGAAAACGACGAAGAAAATATTAAACGATATTTATCAAAATTTAAGATATATGAAAAAGTAAACCAAAAAGTTTATACATTAAGCGGTGGAGAAAAACAAAGATTAGCTTTAATTCGAGCTTTAATAAATAAACCTAAAATTATTTTAGCAGATGAACCAACTGGAGCTTTAGATAATGCATCAAGCATAATTTTAATGGGTGAATTAAAAAAAATAAGCGAAAATTCATTAATTTTAATTGTTACTCATAATTTAGAATTAGTTAAAAAATATGCTGATGGTTATTTAAAATTTCTTCCAAAAGGTTATGAATTGAATAATATTTTAAAAGAAAATCCTTCGAATAATGTGAATATTATTAAAAAGAATAAATTATTAATTAAAGATAAAATAAATTTTTATTTTCCTCTTTTAAAAAGAAATTTAATTAAAAATTTTAATAAAAATTTATTTACATCTTTATCAATAATTTTTTCATTATTTATCTCTTTATTCTCTTTTTCTTTTTATTTTAATATTAAAAACTATTCATCTTCTTTAATTTATACTTATCCCAATTATAATGTTTTTGAAGTTTATAAATCTTTTTCTTCTTCGATAAATGGTTCATCTTTATCTATCGAAAGAAAAGAAAAAGTTGGAGATAAGGAAATTAAAGAAGGCTTAAATAATAATAATTTTGAAAATTTTGATGTTTTTGATAGTTTTGATTATTTTTTTAAAAATAATATAGTAACTATCGATAATATTGAATATAAAAATCTTATTTTCGAACCATCTTTTGAATTAATTAATAATGATGTAATGGTTAATGATTCTTTTATTGATGCTTATTTAAAAGAATTTAAAGAAGGCATGACGATTCATTTTAATTCTTCTAATGTTTATAAAGGGTATTCTGATTATATTAATGATGAAATTGAGGAAACTTTTATAATTGATTTAGATTTTATAATTACTAAAAAAAGCGAAGAATTTAGCTTTTTAGGAACTCCAAAAATATATTATTCTTATGATTATTTTGAAACAATCTTAGCCAATTTGAATGCTTTAAATTTTTCAACTTTAGAAGAGATGGATATTTCATATTTAAATTTATTAAAAAGAGCTAAAAATAATGATTCATTAACTTCTTATCAATCTTTAGTTGTTGTTGAAAAAGAAAAATTTAATGATTTTTATGGATTAATTGAAGAAAATAGGATTTTTAAAAATTTAAAATTTAATAGTGACTCTTTAACGATTATCGATTCTTTCAATAACATAATTAACACTTTATTTATTGCTTTAATCTTTTTTATCGTAATGATTTCTTTAACGTCCTTTTTTATCATATTTTCTTTAACTTTTTATTCATATTTATCGAGTAAAAAAGAAAGAGCGATTTTAACCCTTTTAGGATCAAATAAGAAAAGTATTAATTTTTTATTCATTTTTGAAGAAGTTTTAGTTTTTGTTTTATCTTTTTTAATTTCAATATGTTTATATAACTTAGTTAAACCTTCAATAATAAATTTATTAAATTCTATTTTAAGTTTTAATTTAAATATCGATTTATCAATAATTTTAGTTTCGGTTATTTTCTTAATTTATTTACTAATAACTATTTTTTCTTCATTTATACCATTAAAAATGTCTAAAGATATTGAAATAGCTAAAGAATTAAAGGAGGAATAGGATGTTAAAAATAAAAGATTTAAGTAAAAAATATAATGATGAAACTATATTTGAATCATTAAATTACGATTTTAAAGAACATGGCTTTTATACAATTTTGGGCGAATCAGGCTGTGGTAAATCGACTTTATTAAATATTATTTCTTTAATCGAAAAAGAAAGTAGTGGTGAATTAATATTTTTTAATAAAAAAATTAATTATTTAAAAGAAAACGAAAGAAGAATTTTTAGACTCAATAATATTGGTTTTATTTTTCAATCATTTAATTTATTTAATGAAGACAATGTTTACAACAATTTTTTATTAGCTTTTAATTCTAAAAATTTATCTTCTAGCAAAAAAGAAAAAGAATTGATGATCTTTTATATCGATTCAATATTAGCGACTTAAAATATTCTTTAATTAAAGATTTAAGCGGAGGAGAAAAACAAAGAGTTGCTATTATTCGAGCTTTAATTAATAATCCTTCGATAATTTTAGCCGATGAACCAAGTGGTTCTTTGGATAAAGAAAATGAAAGATTAATATTTTCTTATTTAAAAGATTTATCTTTAGACCATTTAGTAATTGTTGTAACTCATAATAAAAGGGTAGCTTATCAATATAGTGATTATCTTTTAAAATTAACTAAAAATGAGATTATTGAAGAAAAAATTGACAACAAATTAAAAAAAGAACGTATTTTATTATCAAAAGAAGCAAAAAATTTAAATAAAAAAAGAATTAATTTTTCCTTTATTATTAATCACTTTAAGAATCTATTTAAAAGTAAAAAAATAAGAATGAGTATGACCATTTCATTTTTATCTTTTTCTTTACTTGTTAGTGGATTATCAATTTATTTAAAAGATGGTCTTACTAATATGATTTTATCTTCTTTTGAATCTTTAAGTGGAGAAAATTCTCTTTTATTAAAAAGAAAAGAAGATGATGCTTCAATTTTATCATCTTATAGTGCTTCAAAAGATGATGTTATAAATATAATGATAAATAATCCTGATGAAGTCGATTATATTGGGTCTTCATATGTAAATAATTTGGAAGAATTTTTCATTGAAGAAAACTCTTTACATTTTTTATCTAGATGGGACAAAGAGATAAAAATCGAAGATTATGGCGCAAGTAGTTTCAATGAATTTAAATATATTCCTACATTCAACAGTGTTGAAGAAATTTATCCTCGTATTGAAAATAAAATTTATAAAGACGATATTGTAATCACTTTAAGTAACGAAAAAATGGTTTCTTTATGTCAAAGTTTAGAGATTGAAGAAACTTATAAAGCTTTAGGAGAATATATTGAAAAAAATAAACCTTCACTACTTTTAAAAATAAGAAATGATTATTGGACTTATGAAGATGAGCAGATATTTAATTTAAGAGGGGTCATTCCTTCTAGAGAAAATATAATTTATTCAAACGATTATTTATTTAATGAATATGTTTTTGAAACATTAATGCGTTTTCCTTCCTCAAATATATTAGAAAAAGAAGAGGAATATCCGTGGGTTTTAAAAAAAGTATATTATTTTCATACGACTTCTTTTCCATCAAATTTAATCAATAAATTATCAAAAGAAGTAGAATATCGAAACTATATTTTTGATGGAGATAAAAAAATGTATCATCCATCTTTAAAAGAAAATGAATATTCTAACCGAGTTTATTGTTATCAGGCTTTAAAAAATAGTATTGATCTATCATTTATTGATCAGTTTTCAAAAAAATATAATTTTAAAGAATATTATTATTCTACGGATGGAGGATATGTAAATTTTGGTTCGATTTTAAATGGATTTTATCGACCTACTTTCTTTTCTTTTTCTTTAGATAAAATAAATAAAATTATTGATTTAAATACAACTATTTCTTATGAAGATTATTATTCTTTAAATGTAGAAGAAGGGGTAGGAGAAGGAAATTATTTAAAACAAGAAACAAATACAGTGCGATTTAATCCAAAAATGAATAAAAATATTGATGGTTCTTATCCAGATTCAATATTTGAAATTGCTATTTCAAGAGGATTAAGTAAAGTTTTAAAAGAAGATAATCCGATAAATAAAACACTTTATATATCGACAATTTCTTCAATTTATGAAGATGAAAATAAAATTTTAAGACCTCAATTTAAAACAATTGAAATAAGAGTAAGTGGAGTAGTTGATGAAGAAAATAGTGAAATTTATCACCATAATGATTATTCTCTTTCTTTATTTAGAGATTTATTTTCAATAAGTGCTTTCGAACTTAATGTAAATAGCGTTACTTTTTTCCTTGATGAAAAATTAAGCGAAGAAGATTTAAATATACTTAATTCTAATTTAGAAGAGTATGAAATTATTTCTCCTTTAAAAGAAATTAATGAATCATTAAATGAGACAATGTCTTATGTTTTGCTATTTCTTTTAATTTTTACAATAATATCTTTTATTTCTTCAATTATTTTATTTTCAATAATTAATTACATTTCGTTTTTGGAAATTAAAAAAGAAATAGCTATTTTAATAATGATTGGATATTCAAATTTAGAGATAATTAAATACTTTTTTATAAATAATTTATTAAGCGGATTAATTAGTTTATTAATATCGATATTTAGTTTAATTTCTATTTCATTTTTGCTTCAAATATTATCGACACAAATATTTGGAGTATCGACGAATTTTTATTTTTCCTTTTTCTCAATCCTTATTATGGTTCTTTTCTTATTAACAATTTCTTTAATTTCTTTAATAATTTTATTAAAACCTTTAAAAAAATTAGACTTAAAAAAAGAATTACATTAGAAAAATAATCGATTTACAAATTCGACAATCTTATATAAAATAGTGGACATTATGGTAAAGACCATAGAAAGGCTACTATTTAAAAAATGGAAAAATTAAACGGAAAAGTTAAAAGTTTTAATAAAATAAAAGGATATGGATTTATTAACGGTGACGATGGCAACGAATATTTCTTTCATTTTTCTTCCTTAAATATGGAAGGATTCAAAACAGTTAATGTCGAAGATAAAGTAGCTTTTGAACCACAAGATGGCGAAAAAGGTAAAAGAGCTTTAAATATTGATATTATTAAGTAATTAAAACTTTAATGAAAAAGGGTGCTGAAAAGTGCCTTTTTTTACTGATTTATTTATAAAAAATGATATAATATCAACGATTTGAAGGGATGAATAAATTATGGGATTAAAAGCAGGAATTGTTGGATTACCAAATGTCGGGAAATCGACTTTATTTAACGCAATTACCAATTCAAAAGTTGAAGCTGCAAACTACCCATTTGCAACTATCAAACCAAATGTTGGAATCGTTTCAGTTCCAGATAAGAGAGTAGATGAATTAGTTAAAATTTTTCATCCAAAAAGAACTATTTATACCACTTTTGAATTTTTTGATATTGCTGGATTAGTTAAAGGAGCTTCTAAAGGCGAAGGTTTAGGAAACCAATTTTTAGCCAATATTAGAGAATGCGATGCAATTATTGAAGTTGTAAGATGTTTTGAAAATAATGAGATTATTCATGTTGAAAATACAGTTGATCCAGTTAGAGATATTGAAATAATAAACTTAGAACTTATTATGGCAGATTTAGAAACCTGCTCTAATAGATTAGGAAAAATCGAAAATAAAGCTCGTATTTCAAAAGATAAAGAAGCACTTCTTGAAGTAAATGTTTTAACTAAAATTAAAGAAGTTCTAAATAATGAAAAACCAATTAGAAGTTTATCTTTTAATGATGATGAAAAGAAAATACTCAAAAATTTTGGATTTTTAACCGCAAAACCTATTATTTATGTTGCTAATGTAAGCGATGAAGTTTTAAATGATGTTGAAAATGATAAATATTATAAAGCTGTTAAAGAATATGCAGCCAAAGAAAACGCACAAGTTTTAGCAATTTCTTGCGAAATTGAAGCTGAACTTTCAACTTATTCAAAAGAAGAAAAAGAAGAATTTTTAAAAACAATTGGTGCAACTTCTTCAGGCTTAGAAAAATTAATTACTGCTACTTATAAACTTTTAGATCTTTCAACTTTTTTTACGGTTGGGGAAGATGAAGTTCGTGCTTGGACTTTTAAAAACGGAATGCTTGCTCCAGATTGTGCCGGAATTATTCATACAGATTTTAAAAAAGGCTTTATTAAAGCAGAAACTTACACTTATGAAGATATTGTAAAATACGGGAGTGAAGCCCAATTAAAAGAAGCAGGAAAATTAAGAATTGAAGGTAAAGATTATGTTGCAAAAGATGGCGATATTTTCTTCTTCAAATTTAATGTTTAAAAATGAGAATCGGTTTAGGTAAAGATATACATAAATTTAAAAAGGGGTGCCCTTTAATATTAGGTGGAATTATTATTCCTTATAAAAAAGGTTTAGAATCTTATAGTGATGGAGATTGTTTAATTCATTCGATAATCGATTCAATTTTAGGCGCACTAAATAATAAAGATATTGGAAGAATTTTTCCAAACAATGACCCTAAATATAATGATATTTCTTCAACAATTTTATTAAAAGAAACAAATAATATTTTAAAAATGAGTAAATATAAGATTTCAAATATCGATGTATTTATTTCTTGTGAAGAACCTAAATTATCACCTTTGATTGATAAAATGCGTAAAAATATCTCTAATATTTTAGAGATTTCGATCGATGATATATCAATAAAAGCCGGGACTAATGAAAAAATGGGCTATATTGGTAAAGGAAAAGCAATTGAATGTATAAGCGTTTGTTTATTGGAGGATAAGTAAAATGGATGATAAAAAAGTAAGAGTTAGATACGCTCCTTCTCCAACCGGATATTTACATATTGGAGGAGCAAGAAGTGCACTTTTTAACTATTTATATGCAAAAAAATTTGGTGGCGATTTTGTTTTTAGAATCGAAGACACTGACGTTGAAAGAAATATCCCTGGTGCTGAAGAATCTCAACTTCATGATTTAATTTGGCTTGGAATTATTCCAGACGAATCAACTGAAAAGCCAAATCCAAAATATGCTCCATATAGACAAATGGAAAAACTCGATATTTATCATAAATTTGCTCAAGAACTCGTTTCAAAAGGTTATGCTTATGAATGTTATTGCACAAAAGAAGAACTTGAAGAAATGAAAGAAGAACAACTTAGAAACGGTGTAAAATCTTTTAAATACGATAGAAGATGCCTTTCTTTAAGTGAGGAAGAGAAAGAAAAATATAAAAAAGAAGGTCGAATTCCTTCAATTAGATTAAAAATGCCTTCCAATCATACCTTAAAATTCCACGATTTAGTTAGAGGAGATGTTTCTTTTAATAGTGATGATATTGGGGATTTTGTAATTATGAAGTCAAATGGAATCCCTACTTATAATTTTGCTGTCGTTGTTGATGACCATTTAATGGAAATAACCCATGTTTTAAGAGGAGAAGAACATTTATCAAATACACCAAAACAACTTCAAATTTATGAATATTTTGGATGGGAGCCTCCTCAATTTGGCCATATGACAATTATTGTTAATCCAAATGGAAAGAAATTATCAAAAAGAGATTTAAATATTTTACAGTTTATGTCTCAATATAGAGATTTAGGTTATGTTCCAGAAGCAATTTTTAATTTCCTTTTCTTATTAGGTTATACCGATCAAAACGGACAAGAAATCTTTACAAAAGAAGAAGCTATTAAGAGTTTTGATCCAAAAAGATTATCAACTTCACCAGCGATGTTTGATCAAAAGAAGCTTTTATGGGTTAACTCAACTTATATTAAAAAAATGGATAATGAAACTTATTTTAAGTTTATTGAACCTTTTGTTAATAAAATTGAATTTTTAAATAATTTAAGTAAAGAAAGAAAAGATGAAATTTCATTAATGTTTAAAAATGAAATTAGTTATGGAGCACAAATTATTGATTTGTTAAACGATATTATTGTTTTAAAAACAGATTTAGATGATGCTGAAAAAGAGATTATTTCTAAAGAAAGTGCTTCAAAAGTTTGCGCTTTATTTAAAGAAAAACTTGAAAAATTATCCGAAACCAACGAAGAAAATGTTAAGAATATCTTTAATGAAATTAAAAATGAAACCGAATTAAAAGGGAAAGAAATTTATATGCCTATTAGAATTAAATTAACCGGTGTGATGCATGGCATAGAAATGTATAATATTATCGATATTTTAGGTAAAGAAGAAACGCTTAAAAGATTATAGAATCAACTATATTTTTTAAGTATAATATTTAGGTGAATTAACGAGGTAGAAAAATGGAAGATAAATATAAAAATGAATCATTAGTTGATGTTGCTTACGATATTTTAAAACAACATCCAGGTGAAATTACTTTTAGAGATTTATTTAATTTAGTAGCTGAAAAAACAGAGATGACTTTAGATAGAAAAGACGCTACAATCTCAGGATTTTTTACTAATCTTTCATTAGATGGAAGATTTGTTACATTAAAAAATAATGAATGGGATTTAAGAGAAAGACATACATTTGATAAAGTTCATGTTGATTTAAATGCTATTTATGAAGATATTGAAGAAGATTCATCAGTTGCCGAAGATGAATTAGAAGATGAAGACGAAAAGAATTTACATCTTGGAGACGAAGATGACGAAGAAAATAGCGGCTCAAATGATGGTTATTATGATGATTCAAATTCATCAGAAAATTATTAATAAATAATTTATTTTAAGGAGGAATATTATTTATGTTAGTTTCTGCAACTGAAATGATTAACAAAGCTCATGCTGGACATTATGCTATTGGCCAATTTAACATCAATAACATGGAATGGATTAAAGCAATTTTAACTGCTGCTGAAGAAATGAAATCCCCAGTTATCTTAGGTGTCAGTGAAGGCGCTGGAAAGTATATGTGCGGATTCGATAATGTCGTAGGAATGGTCAAACACATTCACGATTATTTAAAAATTACAGTCCCTGTTGCTTTACATCTTGATCATGGTACATATGAAGGTGCAAAAGCTTGTTTAGCCGCTGGATTTACCTCAATTATGTTTGATGGCTCCCACTTCCCATTTGAAGAAAACTTAGAAAAGAGTAAAGAATTAATCGCTTTAGCTCATAGTGAAGGAAAATCAATTGAATGTGAAGTTGGTGGAATTGGTGGAAGTGAAGACGGTGTTACTTCTTCAGGTGAATTAGCTGATCCAAAAGAATGTGCTACAATCGCTGCTTTAGGAGTCGATTTCTTAGCTGCTGGAATCGGTAATATCCATGGTGTTTATCCATCTAATTGGGCCGGATTAAATTTCGATAGATTAAGCGAAATTCAAGAATCAACTAATGGAAAACCACTCGTTTTACATGGTGGAACTGGTATTCCAACAGAACAAATTAAAAAAGCTATTTCATTAGGTGTTTCAAAAATTAACGTCAATACTGAATTACAACTTCAATTTGCTGCTGCAACAAGAAAATATATTGAAGAAGGCAAAGATTTAGATATTGGCAAAAAAGGTTTTGATCCACGTAAATTATTAAAACCTGGCTTTGAAGCTATGGTTGAAATTACTAAAGCAAAAATTAAAGAATTCGGAAGCGACGGAAAGGCTTTCTAATTAATGTTTATATCTGAATTAGCTAAAATGATTGGTGCAGCTAAAATAGCTAGCAAAATCATTTTAGATGTTTATCATAAAGGTTTCGAAGTCTTTACTAAAGACGATGATTCTCCAGTTACCGAAGCTGATAAAAGAGCTGATGATGCAATTAGGGAATATTTATCTAGTTTTTTCCCTGATTATGCTTTTTTAACTGAGGAACATGCCGATAATTTATCAAGATTAGATAAAGATTTAGTATTTATCGTCGATCCACTTGATGGAACGAAAGATTTTGTCGATCATTATGATGAATTTACTGTTAACATTGCTTTAGCTTATAAACATAAAATTGTTGCCTCAGTTATTGCAGTCCCTGTTTATGGATTAATTTATTATGCATTAAAAGATTATGGGGCTTATAAATTAGATTTAAAAGAAAATATCACAACTAAAATATTCGTTAATGATAAAACTAGTGATTTAACTGTTTTAAAATCTCGATATCATAGTGTAAAAGAAGAAGAAGTTTTATTTAAAAAACATAGCGATAAAATTAAACATGTTGAAACTGCTGGAAGTGCGTTTAAAGCTTGTTTAATTGCCGAAGGAAAAGCCGAACTTTCCTATCGATTATCTACTGGGACTAAAGAATGGGATACTGCTGCCTTTGATTTAATTGTTAAAGAAGCCGGAGGATATGTCTATTCTTTAGATAAAAGTGAAATTGAATATAATCGAAGAAATGTTCAAAACGATTATTATATAATCGCTAATAATTTAAAAAACTGGTTGCTTTAATATTTAAATAAAATAAATAAAAATAGCAGAATTTAAACGATAATTCTGCTATTTTTTTATTTTAATAAATTAATTAGTTAGAAGGAGTGATGTTATAGCCGCTCTCTTTTAAAGCTTTTTTAATTTCTTCTTTTTGAGAAGCGAGTCTAACTGCAACTACTCCAGGAACCTCTTCCATTAAAATAACTTCAATTCCGCTTTCTAAAGTATCATTTATTAAAGCGCAGCCTTCGCAAGCTCCAACCATATTTATATAAACAATACCATCTTCAAAAGAATCGAATTCACAATCTCCCCCATCTCTTTGAATAAATGGTCTAATCTTATCTAAAGTATCTTTTATTTTCTTAATTGTTTCTTCATTTTCCATACGATTAATTATTTTAATGATAAATTTAGGTAAAATCAATTAAAATACATATATGGATATAAATGTTTTAATCTCTATTTTGTTAGCTTTATTTTTGACTTTAATTATTGAAACTCCCTTTTATTTTTTTCTTTTAAAAATAAAGAAATATTCAGGGATACTCTTTTTATTTTTATTAAATTTAATAAGTAATTTAACGATGAATTTAATAAATATATATTTATTTTCATTTTCAGATCTTTTTATATATCTTTATGAAATAGTTATTCCATTAATCGAAGGATTAATTATATCTTTTTATATTTATAAAATTGATAATAAAGTATCGAGCTTATGGCTTAATAAAAGAACATTTTTAACAGTTATTTATATTATATTTATTAGTTATTTAACTAACTTTATTTCCTTTATTATCGGATATTTATTTAATAATTATTTATATGATTATTCATATTATTTATTATATTTAGCTTTATATATTCTTATTTTTATAATCGAACTTATAATATTTATTTTAGTTTTATATTTTAAAAAAGAAGAATAATAAATAAAAGTGACTATTTTGATAGTCACTTTTAATAATTATTATTCGTTGTTATTAGAAGAATTATCTTCTTCTTCATCTTTTAAAGTTGAGATTGAAACACTTTCTTGAATGATGTTTTCTTTAACAGGTGTATTTTCTTCTTCTTCAATAGGTGTTTCATTTTCTTCTTTATTTATATTTTCTTTTGCTTTTCTTTTTTCTTCTTTTAATCTTTTCTTATCTTCTTTTTCTTTTAAAAGTCTTTCTCTTTCTTCTTCCTTTTTTTCTTTTAATAATTCTTTTTTCTTTTTAGAATTCATTAATCCGATAGTTAAAGAAATAACTCCTGCAATAATTAAAATAGATAAAATAATGATTAAATATATAAAAAACATTTTTCCTTCTTTGCTAAACTTAGTAGGAGAATAAATATTAGCGTTTAAATAAAGTATTAAATCAACAGATCTAATATCGGCCTTATTTTTAACTCCATCGATAGTAAATGAGGCATAATATTTTTGATCTTCATAACGTGTATTAGAGGCTCTAAGATCTATGCTTGTATTTTTTCCATCTTCTAAATAACGGATATGAAGACCTGCAAACATTGTGCTTGGTAAAGATTCAACATCAAAAGCTAAATCAAAAGTAGTAGAAGATGAATCAGAAGCAACTACGCGATTAATAATTGAATAAGATGAATATTCTTTTTCTTTATAACGATAAGCAACCCCTTCTTTAGCACTGATATTAGAAATAGTTAGAGGTTTATCATCTTCAAAAATATAAGAATAGTCACTTAAATCAAATGTAAGCTCTTTACTTTCATTAGGTAAAATATAGAAATAGTTATTATCATTTTCATTAACGAAGTTATATTCATCTAATATAACTTCGTATTGACGATTAATAATTAAAGTAATTTGATGTTCTAAAACATAAGAGCCATAATTTTCAATATCAAAAGTATAAATATATGAACTAGAAGCAGTTATTTCTTCCTCTTCTTCATTATTTTCTGTTTTGTTTTCATTTTCGCTTTCTTCTTCAATTACTTGAGTAATTTCATTAATTCTAAATCCAACATAATGGCTATTTATAGCAACATAAGGAATAGGAGCGGCTGAATTAGACATTAATAGAGGGAATAATCCGATTAAAAGTAATAATTTATTCTTTTTCATAATTATTTATCCTCCTTTAATTCTTTGCTTCTTTTATTAACTAAAGCGATTGTTAATCCAATAACTACAATTGTTAAAGTTCCTAAAATAGCACAAATGATAAGAATTATTTTATCTCCTTCATTTAATTTAGTTTCATCTTCTTCAAGAGGAGAAGTATAAGTTGGATATAAAGTTAAAGAAAAATCACTGAGTTGGCTTTCCAAAATGTTTCCATCAAGCGTCAAATCAAAAGTAAAGTATGGAGACACACTATCGTTATAATAATAAATTTGTGAATCAACATAAGAAGATTGATACACTCTTTGATTATTTAAACTATAAGAAACTGAATAGGCAAAAGCATGAACTTCATCATCTAAAGAAGCAAAATATGTGATAGTTGTCTTATTAGTTTGTTGATCATAATTTCTTACAAAACGGTCGATTTCTAAATTTTCATAACCTTCAAAATCAAAAGCGTTAGCAAAATTATTACGAATATCAACAGCCTTTAATTCGTAATCTTCAGGAATTGAATCTATCTTTACATAGATGTTTTTACTTTGATTTGGAACAACAAAATTAGATAAAGAGTCAACTATATCAGCTCTAATTGAAAAATCTTGATCTTCAAGTTCTAAATAAATCGAACTGCGGTTAGTTAAAAAATAATCACCATTATTGGTAACATTTAAGGTGTAATAATTTTCATTACGAGTGTCTTTTAAAACAGAATTAATCTCAAAATCATAATAATTTTCTTTTTCATCATAATCGTAAGATTTAAAACTGGTAATCAATAAAGGTAATAATAAAACACTCAATACTTTATTAAACTTTTTCATACAATTATTGTAGTTAAATTTCATAAAATAAACAATTTAAAATAAGGTAAAATTAGCAAAATTAAGGCTATATCTATCAAAAATAGACTTTTAAAATTGAAGTGGCTATTAAAATCAATTATATTATTGACTATGAGTAATGAAATTAAAGTAATATTTATTGATTTTGACTGGACTTTATTTGATCATAAAACCCGTTCTTATAATTTAAATGGGGTAGAAGCTTTAAAAAAAGTTCACGATAAAAATATAAAATTAATTTTAAATTCAGCAAGAAGCTATTATTCTTTAAAAATGCTAGATGTTTTTAAACTTATTCCTTTTGATGGAATGATTACTTCAAATGGCGGTGAATGTCTTTATAAAGATAAAACTCTTTATTATAAATCGATAGAAAAAGAGACAGTTAACAACTTTATTTCGTTTTTGAACAATCACAATTTCTCATTTATTTTAATTACTAAATTTAATAATTTTATATCGATAAAAAATGATGACAAAGAAAAAATAATTAATGATTTTTATAAAGTTTATTATGAACCTTTTCCTTTAGATATTTCTTTTTATAAAGATGAAGATGTTTTAGCTTTCCAAGTATTTTCTTATCAAAAAGACGATGAATTGTTAAAAAAAGAAAGTGATAAATACGATTTATTTTTTGATCGATTTACTGATAACAATGTTGAAATAACTAAATATCAATTTTTAAAAAGTGAAGGAATTGATGAAATATTCTCTTATTTAAACTTAAAAAAAGAAGAAGCGATGGCTTTTGGAGATGATTTAAATGATATTGCAATGTTTAAAAGAGTTAAATATGGAATTTGTATGGGAAACGGAAAAGATGAAGCTAAAAAAGAAGCTTATTATGTGAGTGAAAATATAGAAGATGATGGCATGGCAAAAGCTTTGAAAAAATTTAATTTAATTGATTAAGTATAAAAAAAGAACGACTAGTGTCGTTCTTTTTATCAAATCCCAATAAATAATAATCGCGTTTTGTGCAACTTTTTGGGGTAATTTTAATTTTTTTGGTGCCCGGGACCGGAATCGAACCGGTACGGTATCGCTACCACAGGATTTTAAGTCCTGCGCGTCTACCTATTCCGCCACCTGGGCACTTAAATGGTGACTCACTGGAGATTCGAACTCCAGACCCCTTGATTAAAAGTCAAGTGCTCTACCAACTGAGCTAGTGAATCAAAAATTTTTGTTGGCTGGGGTGGCTGGACTCGAACCAGCGAAATGACAGAGTCAAAGTCTGTTGCCTTACCTCTTGGCTACACCCCAATTTATAAAGTGTAAGTGGTGGAGGGGGGCAGATTCGAACTGCCGAACCCGAAGGAATTGATTTACAGTCAACCGCGTTTAGCCTCTTCGCTACCCCTCCAGTTATGTTATAAATTGGTGGATGTTAGAGGGCTCGAACCTCTGACCTCCGCCGTGTAAAGGCGATGCTCTCCCAGCTGAGCTAAACATCCTTCCTTTTTACCTCACGAAATGCGTGCTTAATAAATATACCAACATTCACTGCTTAAGTCAATAAGAAGTTCTCATCTAAACAGCATAAATATTATAAAAAAAAGTATAGATTTTTAAAAGTAAAAATTTATTGAATTTATGAAACTCGTTTTTAGATTTTGAACACCTTAAAATTTAGACTTTGAACAATTGATATTACAAAAATTCTCGATAAAATTCGAGATTTTTTTCTTTTAAAATAACTTTTTATATGCTATAATATAAGGTGTTTAAGGTGCTCAATCAAAAAAGGGGTTATTATGCGATACTTTTTAAAGAAAACTAAAAGAAAAAACGATACTTATTTACAAATTTATATTTCCAAATA
>CALVMY010000063.1 GCA_944349405.1 uncultured Bacilli bacterium
ATCATGAATTAGTATTTTATGGTGGAAAAAGTGAAGCTGGCGAAAGCAGAAATAAAGTTAAAGTTAAAAGTGATGCAAATGCTCTTTTAAATCATCTTGAATCATTTAAAGACAATAAAATATTTATTATGGGTCATCGAGATATGGATATGGATGCATTAGGTTCATGTTTAGGAATTTATGCTTTATGTAAATATAAAGGGTGTAGAGATTTCCATATTGTTTTTGATCATACATTAACTGAGAAAAAAACTCGTTATGCTTTTATGACTTCATTTGCCAAATCTCAATTTGACGATATGACTATCTCTTTGAAAAAGGCTAGTGATGAGTGCGACCCAACTTCCTTAGTTGTAATTGTTGATGTCAACCGTTCATCTCAAGTAATGTGCCAAGATTTATTAGATAAAACCGAAAAGTATATTGTTATCGACCATCATCGTCAATCAGATACTGAAGTTATCGAAAATCCATTATTAAAAATTATCGATACCTCCGCTTCATCTGCTTCCGAACTTATTACTGAAATTATTAAATATGGTTCCAAGTTCCCTCCGATTCCAGTTGATCCAAAAATTGCTACAATTATGCTCTCTGGTATATTCCTCGATACTCAATTTTATAAAACTAAAACTGTTGGCATAAGAACTTTTGAATCTTCAATGGTTTTAAAAGAATATGGAGCAGATAATCATGAGGCTGATGATTTCTTAAAAGATGAACTTCAAGAATTTGCTGCTGTTATGGGAATTGTTGAAAATATGAATACCCCTTATTCAGGCGTAGTTTATTGTAAATGCAAGGATGATGAAGTAATTGATAGAGTAACTTTAGCAAAAGCCGCTAACCAATGTTTACAAATTAAAGGTAATAGCGCTTCTTTTGTAATAGGTAGAGTAGGTGAAAATGAAATTGGAATTTCTGCAAGAAGTGATGGAAAAATAAATGTTCAACTTATATGTGAAAAATTAGGCGGGGGAGGTCATCTTTCAGCGGCAGCTACTACTATAAAAGATATCAGTGTAGATGAAGCTGAAAGAAGATTGCTTGAAGCATTAAATTCTTTGCTTGAAGATGCTCGTAAAAATATTGAAGGAGAAAATTAATTATGGAAGTAATTTTACTTAAAGACGTAAAAGGAGTTGGGAAAAAAGGCGAAACCAAAGTTGTTAGTGATGGTTACGGTAACAACTTTTTAATTAAAAATAAATATGCTGTTAGAAAAACCGAAGCTTCAATTGCTCATTTAGAAAAAGAAAAAGCAATTCAAGCACAAAAAGAAGAAGAATTAAGACAAGAAGCTTTAAAAAATAAAGAAAAACTTGAAACTATTACTTTAGAATTTAAAGCCAAAGCTCAAAGTGCTGGAAATATGGCTGGAACTATTTCTACAAAAGAAGTCGAAGAGAGATTAAAAAAAGAATACGGAATTGTGATTGATAAGAGAAAATTTGTTGAAAAATATCCTATTAATGCTTTTGGATATACAAATTTAAAAATCGAATTATATAAAGGCGTAATTGGAACTATTAGAGTTCATGTTAGTGAAGATAAATAATTTATGGATTTAACTTTTTTACACGATGACGAATTAGAAATGATTGTTTTAGGTTCGATGATTACCGATAAACAATGTGCTTTAGAAGGGGTTTCTTTATTAGAAATTGATGATTTTTTTAGTGGAAATCGCCCTAATAGAGAAGTTTTTAAAGCAATGAAAGAACTTGATTTATCTGATAGTTCAATCGATGCTGCTAATGTTACTGCTCAATTAAAACAAAATAAAGTTTATGATGAAATTGGTGGATTTGATTTTTTAGCATCATTAATTGATAGCGTCACAATTTATCAAAATTTTGATGAACATGTAAGAAAGTTACAAGAGTTTAAATTATTAAGAAAACTTGTTGGAACTTGTGAAGAAATTGTTGATGATGCAACTAAAAAAAGTATTTCTTCAATAAATGAATTTTTAGCCGTCGCAGAAAAAAACGTTAGTGATATTACTTCTAAAAGAAGTGCTTCGAATTTTAAGAGTGCTGGTGAAATTGCTAAAGTTATTGGAACTTTAATTCAAAAATCAAAATCGAATGTAGAAGGATTATCAACAGGTTTTTCTGATCTTGATAATTTGACTGGCGGTTTTGGGAAAGGGCAATTAATTGTAGTAGCAGCTCGTCCAGGTATGGGAAAGTCGATGCTTGCTTTAAATATTTGCTATAACATTGCAAAAAGAACCAATAAAACACTCGCCTATTTTTCTTTAGAAATGAGCAATGAAGAATTAATGAGAAGATTATTTGCTATCGTTAGTGGTGTTAGTCAAGGAAGAATTAATTTTGGGTACTTTTCATCTGCCGATAAAGTTTTATTAAAAGATGCTGAAAACGAAATATCTAAAACAAATTTATTTTTTGAAGAATCCACTGCAATTTCTATTGATGATATTGTTGCAAAATGCCGTAAATTAAAAGAACAAAGAGGTGATCTTTCACTAGTTGTTATTGATCATATTGGCATTATTCAAGAAGGGCCTCATAAATTTAATTCTGACCAAGAAAAAATAGCATATTTTTCAAGAAAATTAAAATCATTGGCATTAGAATTAGGTATCCCGGTTATTATAGTTGCTCATATTAATAGAGGGGCTGAGAAAAAAGAAAGTCGTATTCCTGAATTAAGCGAACTTAGAGGTAGTGGACAAATTGAAAACGATTGCGATAAGGCTCTACTTTTATTTCGACAAGGTTATTATCAACGTCAAGGTATTAATGTTAAAGTTAAAAAAGGTTTTGGTGATGCTCAAACTAGTAATCCAAAAGATGAAGAAGTTGATGAAGCTAATAAAGATGATAATACTGGTGAAAAAATGGATATTATTGTTGCTAAAAATAGACAAGGAAAAACTGGGAAAATCTCTTTATTATTTTTCCCGTCAACCGGAAGATTTTCAACCGCTTTAGATAAAAATTTTGACGATAGTAAATATCAATATTAATAAATAAAATTATGAAATTTATAAATTTGTGCAGTGGCTCTAAAGGGAATGCCTCTCTTATTATTGATGAAAAAGCAGTAATTTTAGTTGACGTAGGATGTGGCAAACGAGTATTAGTTAAAACTTTAAAAGAAAATAATCTTTCTTTAAATGATATCTCTTTTATTTTATTAACCCATAATCATATTGATCATATTAGTGGCTTAAAATATGTTGATATAAATAAAGTATATTGTTTAAAAAAGATTATTAAATTAACTTCTAAAGAACATTATTTAAAATTCGATGAAATTTATGATTTTAACGGAATAAAAGTAGAACTTTTAAAAACTAGTCATGATGCTAAACCTAATTGTGGCTTTTTATTTACATTTTTAGATAATACAAAAATGGCTTTTATTACAGATACTGGTTTTGTCCCTTTTTCTACTTTAGAGAAAATAAAAAACTTAGAATATTATTATTTTGAAAGTAATCACGACGTATTTTTACTTATATCAAGTAATCGAAGTGATTCATTAAAAACAAGAATTCTTTCTTATGAAGGTCATTTATCTAATGAACAAGCCGCTATATATTTATCTTATATAATAGGAGATAAGACTAAATCGATTTTGCTTGCTCATTTAAGCGATGAATGTAATTCAAAATTAACGGCTTTAGAAACTGTAACTCGTATTTTAAAAGAAAATAATATTAATCTTAATAATATTGATATAAGAACTTTATCAAGAAGCGAGGTAACTTATTTATGATAAAGATTAATATTTATGCAATCGGAAATATAAAAGAGAAATTTTTTAAAGATGCAATTAATGAATATTCAAAAAGACTTTCTAAGTATATTAAACTTTCTATTATTGAATTAGAAGAATTTAAACTTCAAAATAGCAAAGAAACTAAAATTAAAGAAAAAGAAGGCGAAGAAATATTAAAAAGGATAAAACCAAATGAATATTTAATTGCTTTAGATTTAAATAAAAAAGAATATGATTCTTTAGAACTTGCTAATCATCTCTCTTCCTTATTTGATAAAGGGAAAGGCGAAATCGGCTTTATTATCGGAGGAAGCTTAGGATTAGGAGGAAATATTAAAAAAAGAGTTGATGAATCAATAACTTTTTCAAAATTAACCTTTCCTCATCAACTTATTCGTATATTTTTATTAGAACAATTGTATCGTTCTTTTAAAATTATTAATCATGAAAGTTATCACCATTAATCTTTTTTGTTAAAATGATTAAAGTTAAAAAAGGATGAATAAAAATGGAATTTAAAGAATTTAATAATTTAAAGAAAAATAAAAATGATATTTATGATAAATACGCTCCTTCATATATTTTAGATGATGGGTCAATTTTTTATATCGAGCCTAACTTTTATACTCAACTTATAAATTTAAAATTACATTTTGATGATGAATTTAATACTATTTTGTCTTCAATTATTGAAATAACAAAAAATAATAAACGTGTAATTTTTACTGGTAATTATGATGCTCCATTAATAAACGATAAAGAAGGTTTCGTTTATAGAGATATTAATGATGTATTAGCATTTAATCATTTAAGCATTGATATTAAAATCAATCCAGAAAGCGATTGGAAAGATTAATATTTTTGTCTAGTAAAAATGTAAGTGCTTACATTAATATTAATACAAAATTAATATTTTAAATTTGTTCGATAATTATCGAACTTTTTTAAATTGTAAATATTTTAAAAGTTTATTAATTATTTTATTTTTGTTAATATACGAGCAAAGTTAAAGACAGATTTCTTTAACTAGGGTATATCGATGCAAAAAGGTGCATCACTTTCCAGCCTGAAGCCAAAGTTTAGGGGCTACCCAAAGTGAACTTATTTAAGATTAGTAATTAACTTATAATTAAGGTTATTTTGGTAGGATTAGAAAGTAAAGATTACCATTATCTTTTCTTTATATAAGGAGGAAATTAAAAAATATGAAGAAAAATAAATTATTTGTTGCTTTAGGTGCATTAGGACTCGTTTTAGGCGTTGCTTCATGTAATAACAACACATCATATGAATACGCATTAGTTACTGACGTCGGTGATATTGATGATGAATCATTCAACCAAACATCATGGGAAGCTTTAAGAGATTTCGCAGAAGAAAACAAAAAAACTTACCAATACTATAGACCAACTGAAGATTCAACAGCGGCTAGACTTGTTGCTATTGATCAAGCTGTCCAAAGAGGTGCAAAAATTGTCGTTTGCCCTGGTTACTTATTTGAAGATGCAGTTTTTGATGCTCAAACAAAATATCCAGATGTTAAATTCGTTTTAATTGATGGTACTCCACATACAGCTGACTATGGTACATACGAAACAAAAGAAAATACAGTTTCTATTATCTATAAAGAAGAAATTTCAGGATTCTTAGCTGGTTATGCTGCGGTTATGGATGGAAATAAATCCGTTGGTTTCTGTGGTGGTATGACTGTTCCTGCAGTTCAAAGATTTGGTTCAGGATTCGTTCAAGGTGCTGATTATGCTGCTGGCGAATTAGGATTAACAGATGTTTCATGTAGATATTACTATGCAGGTGCTTTCCAAGCTACTGATGAAGCTACAGCAAAGATGAAATCATGGTACACAAGTGGTGTCGAAACAGTCTTCGCATCAGGTGGTAAAGTCTATCAATCTGTTGCTGAAGGTTGTAACGAAGTTGAAGGCGCTACATGGATTGGTGTTGACGTTGATCAAAGTTCGGTTGATGAAAACGTTTTAACTTCAGCTACAAAAGGCTTAAGAGAAGCAGTTATGTCAGCTTTAGAAGTTTATAATGAAGGCTCATGGGACATTATTGGTGGCCAAGATTATAACTTAGGCTTAAATGCTGAATTCGGAGATGTCGCTGCTAAAGACTACGTTGGTATCCCAACAACTGATGAAGCTTGGAGATTCGAATCATTCACATTAGATCAATACAATGATATCTTAGATGCTATTAAATCAGGCGAAGTTACTATTTCTAATAGTACAACAGAAGCTCCAGTAACTGAGAATTTCGAAGTTACTTACGAATCACCATTCGCAAGTGCCGAATAGTTTTAAAATTTTCGATATTTTAAGAGGGCAGGCAGCGTAATTACCCTGCTTTCCCTCTTTTTTTAATTAAAGGTAGGTAATTTTATGGACGAAAATTATGTTATTGAAATGGAACATATATCAAAGTCCTTTCCAGGTATCAAAGCTAATGATGATATCACTCTTCGTTTAAAAAAAGGTGAAATTCATGCACTTTTAGGTGAAA
>CALVMY010000064.1 GCA_944349405.1 uncultured Bacilli bacterium
AGAATCCGCTTTGAAGAATTGTATCGGTAGGTCTACGCATTCCTATTTCAAGACAAATCTTAGTAGCATCAATAACGTAGAATTTTTCGTTCTTTCTTGCGAGTTGATATTTAACTCTATCTGGTAAAGCTTTAATTAAAGCTTCGTCACTCATATCTGTATTAAGTAAGAATGTTCCGCCATTCTTTAAATTCTTTAACATATCGAATTTTAAAAGATATGTATCAACAGATGAAGAAATAAAGTCTGCGTGTTCAACATAATATGTTGAATGGATTGGTTCTTTACCAAATCTTAAGTGAGAACGTGTAACACCGCCTGATTTTCTTGAGTCGTAAGCAAAGTATGCTTGAGCATATTGATGAGTTGCGTCACCAATAATCTTAACAGATGATTTATTAGCACCAACAGTACCATCACTACCTAAACCGTAGAATAAGCAGGAAGTATATGTATGTGCGATTTCATAATTATCATCAACTGGAATTGAAAGATAAGTAACATCGTCATTGATACCAACTGTGAAGTTATGATGTTCATTTCCGCTTAACATCCAATCATAAACTGATTTAATGTGTTTTGGTTGAGTATCTTTTGAAGAAAGACCATATCTTCCACCGATAACTCTAACATCAGTTTTGCCTTGTAATAATAATGCTGAACAAACATCTTCATAAAGACCTTCACCAACACTACCTAATTCTTTAGTTCTATCTAAAACAGCGATTTCTTTACATGTTGAAGGAATAACAGCAACTAAATCTTCTGCTGAGAATGGTCTATAGAGATGGACTCTAATTAAACCGACTTTTTCGCCTTTTTTATTTAAATCTTCGACAACTTCGTGAGCTGTTTCGTTAACGCTACCCATAGCAATGATGACTTTTGTAGCATCGCTAGCACCTTCATAAACGAAAGGAGCATATGTTCTTCCAGTTAATTCACTTGCTTTAGCAAAATATTTTTTAGCGATAGGTAAAACATTAGCAAAATGTTCGTTTTGTGCTTCTCTACCTTGGAAATAAATGTCGTCGTTTTCAGCTCCGCCTCTTGTAACAGCGTGTCCGTGTGGATTTAATGCTCTTGCTTTGAATTTAGCGACTTTATCCCATGGAACTAATTTTTTCCATTCTTCATCAGCTAAGAATTCAACGTTTTGAATTTCGTGTGAAGTTCTAAATCCATCAAAGAAGTGACAAACAGGATATTCAGCATCGATTGCGATTAAGTGAGCAACAGAAGCTAAATCAGCAACTTCTTGAACAGAGTCAGAACATAAAAGAGCAATGCCACTTTGTCTAATAGAATAAACGTCTTGGTGGTCACCGAAAATTGAAAGTGATCTTGTAGCTAAACTTCTTGCTGAAACGTGCATAACTGCAGGAAGTAATTCACCACACCATTTATAGACGTTAGGAATCATTAAAAGTAAACCTTGTGATGCGGTATAAGTTGTTGCAAAAGCGCCACCTTGTAAAGCGCCGTGAACTGCGCCAGAAGCACCACCTTCAGATTGCATTTCGCATACTTTTACAGTGCTTCCAAAAAAGTTTTTCTTTCCTAGGGAAGCATAAATGTCAACATAATTTGCTATTGGTGCTGATGGTGTAATTGGGAAAATAGCTGCAACTTCAGTGAAATTATAACTCATTAAAGCAGCGGCAGTATTACCATCAACACTAAGCATATTCTTTTTAATTTCTGCCATGTTAATTTCTCCTTGAATATCTAAACAAAAATATTATATATTTTTAAAATTCTAATTTCCATCAGTTATTAAGAATTTTTCATTCAAAAAATATGAAAATAATCAACAAAAATCAATATATCATAGTTAGACATAACTAACACTTAAATAGAATTAAAATTTCTGTATTTTATTACAATTATTTATTAAGTTTTTCTTTTTCTTCTTTAATAAGTTTACTAAGAATTTTTAAATCTTTTGCAGTAAAAGTGTAGCCTAAATCTAAAACTCCGCCTTCAACACAAGCGTTTTTATAAATAAAATCGATTATTGAATCATATTCCTTAGCTTCGTTATTCTTCAAAACTCTTCTTTTAACGGTTCTTGATTCGTTTATTTTTTCTTCTTCTTCTTTTAAAACATTTAAATATTCTTTTAAATTTATTTCCAAATCAAAATTGATTAAAGGAATCAAGGGCAATAAATCTTCCTTAATGATTTCTTCTTTTATACCAGATTTTTGCGACAAAAAAGAAACCGAAACATACTTCTTTTTCGTATCCTCGATTATTTTGATATATTTTCTAATTTTGGTAATATTCATCATACCTACTTTAATTATATATCAATTTAATTTTCTTAATATCTCTAAATATTCTTTTTCTAATTCTTCTTTATGGTCTTGTAATTCTTCAATCTTTTTATAATCACTAAATTCATCACTTAAAAGCGTTTCGATAGTTTCTAAATCTTGCTCAATTTCTTCTAATCTTTTATTTAAATCATTAATCATATTTTTAGACAACTTTTCTTTTTTAGGAAGATTATCATAAATTAATGTTTCACTTTGTTTAATGTTATTTTTTTCTTCTTTATTTATTTGAGAATTATCGATATTTTTGTTTTCTAGCAATAATTTTAATTCATCATAATTTCCTTCAAAATAAACGCACTCATTTTTTGATAAATAAAGAATATAATCACTACATTCATTAATAAAATAACGGTCGTGGGAAATAAAAATGATAGCTCCTTTGTATTCTTTCAAACCTTCGATTAAACATTCTTTAGTTATCATATCAAGATGGTTCGTAGGTTCATCTAAAATTAATAAATCATAACTTGATAACATTAACGCACAAAGATTAACCCTCATTTTTTCACCATTAGAAAGAGTAGAAACTTCTTTAAAAACTTCTTCTTTTTTAAATAAAAATCTTCCTAAAGCAGTTCTTAATTCTTTTTCACTTTTTAAAGGATAAATATTTTTTAAATGAGTTAATATGTCTTCACCCTTATCAAAAGAATAATCATTTTGTTTTATATAACCGATATTTAATTTTCTTTTTTCTTTAATTTCACCCCCAATCGCAGGGATTTCTCCTAAGATTGTTTTAATTAGAGTAGTTTTACCAATTCCATTATCACCAATTATTGCTAATTTATCTTTACCATAAATTGAAAAGCTGATTTTTGGTAATAAAATCGTATCTTTTGAATATCCGATTAATAAATCTTTGACTTCAAGAAGTTCTTTATTTTTTAAGTTTCCTCCTTCAAGGTTAATTTTTATATTTTTATTTTCCTTTTTTGGCGGTTCGACATGATTTTCTTCAATTCTTTCTAATTTTTTTATACGGTCTTTGACTCTTCCGACAAATCTAGGTTTATATCGATAATATTCAATAAATTTACGATAATGAGCCATAGTTTCTTCTTCTTTTTTATATTGTTCAACCAAAAGTTTATATCGATTTTCTTTTTCTTCTAAATAACCTTCATAAGTTGTGTTATAAGTTGTGATTTTATTATGTTCTAACTCTAAAATTTTAGTTGAAACTTTTTCTATAAAATATCTATCATGAGAAATAAATAAAATCGTTCCATTATAATCCTTTAAATAATTTTCAAGCCATTCAATTGTTGAAATATCAAGATGGTTTGTAGGTTCATCAAGTAATAACAAATCAAAATTTGAAAGAAGAATTTTAATAAAAGCGACTTTCATTCTTTCCCCACCGCTTAAAGAGGAGATTTTTTTATCTAAAATAGTTAAGGGAAATGAAAATTTTGATACTAAAGTTTTTATTTTGTTTTCATAATCTATATTTGAAATATATTCATTATTTTCAATAATTTCATTGTATTTTTTTAATAATTCTTCATTATTTTGATCATTAGAAAGTTCCTCTGTTATTTTATTTAGTTTAATTTCTAAGTTTTTAAAAGAATTAAAAACTTCTTCGAGTTCTTCTTTTACCGTATTATCAACATTTTTAATAGCGTTTTGATCTAAATAAGCAATTTTTATATCTTTTAAAATCGAAATATCACCAACCTTATCTTCTTTATTCATCAAGGTTGGTTCGATTTCTTTTAAAATAAGCTTCATTATAGTTGTTTTACCTGTTCCATTATCACCGATTAAGGCAACTTTTTCATTTTTATTAATTTGAAAAGATACGTGATCTAAAATTAAATCCGTATTAAATATTTTTGAAACATTGCTAAAAGATAAAATAGCCATAACGTTTGATATATTAATAAAAATATTTATTAAAATCTATATTAATGTATCCATTTTATTTTCATTTAATAATTAAAAAGTACTTCAGAATTTTAAATTTAAACTTATCTTTAAATATTATTTTAATTAAAATGTAGATATGAAAATAAATGTATACGCAATTATTTCGTCTTTACATGATGACGAATTTATTAAAGAAGAGAGAGCAAAATTGCTTTCCACTTTACATGATTTAACTAACTATAATTTTGAATTAGTTAATGATGTTTCTAAACTCTATTCTGATAGTGATTTATCATTAATCTTAGTAGAAAGCGGGGGAAGCGAAAATGAGTTTTTAAAAAATTTAAAACATTTTAAAGCTCCTTATATTTTCTTAACTTTCCCACACAATAATTCTTTAGCAGCCTCTTTAGAAATTCTCACCTATTTAAAAAATAATAATTTAAAGGGGGAAATCTTACATGGCGAGAATGAATATATCGCAAAAAGAATTATTGAGATAGCAAATAATGAGATAAAAACTACTAAATTAGGGGTTATTGGAAAACCTTCAGATTGGCTAATTTCTTCTTCAACTATAAATGAAAAAGTCTTAAAAAATAATTTTAATTGTGAACTTGTTAATATTTCTACAAAAGAATTATTAGAGGAAATTGCTAAACATAACGAAGATTTAGACCCTTCAATGTTTAATGCTTCTTTTGATTATGATGAATTAAAAAAAGCTTATCACATCTATCTATCGTTAAGAAATTTGGTTAATAAATATGATTTAAAAGGATTGACCATTAGATGCTTTGATCTTTTAACAACAGTTAAATCAACTTCTTGTTTAGCTTTATCTTTGTTAAATGATGAAGGTATTATTGCGGGGTGTGAAGGTGACATACCTGGAATGTTTTCAATGTATTTAATAAGAAAAATATTACATGAACCATCGTTTATCGCAAATCCTTCTAATATTGATGTAAAAAATAACGAGATTGTTTTAGCTCATTGTTCAATTCCTTTAAAAATGACTACTTCTTATTATTTTAATACTCATTATGAATCAAATATTGGTATTGGAATTAAAGGAGAATTAAAAAAAGAAAATGTCTATATTTTTAGAATCTCCGAATCTTTAGATAAATATGTTCTTTTAAAAGGACATATTGAAGAGAATTTAAATAGATTTAATCTTTGTAGAACTCAAATAAAAGTTAAATTAGAAGATGACGTTACATACTTTTTAACTCATCCATTAGGTAATCATCATATAATCTTCTATAATAATGGAAATATTAAAGAATTAACTACTGCTTTAAGTTTATTAGATGTAAATAAAGTTCAATAATAAAATTAAATTTTAGGCCCTTTAAACTTAAAGTGGGTTTAGGTGGGTTTAAGCAAAAATTATTTTAAAGACTTTAAAGAAAAGGTGGGATGACAAGATAAAAACCCCGCCTTTTAATCACTCTTTTTGTTTCTTCTTTTTGTAACGATTTTCGTCAATAAATATTACTCTTTTTCTCATACGGTCAAAAGATTTTAAACCGTGTGAATAATTAATCAATTCTTTGATTAATGAGTTTAATCCTTCAGCAATTCCGTTAGTCATATTTTGTCCAAGAGGGTTCAAATAATAATTTAAAATTTCTTCATACGATTTAATAGAGAAAATGTGTTCTTGCAATCTTTACAAAAATATTTCTTTTTGTGGATTATAACAATTACATTTATAATAAGTTGACCATTTTTACGGTTAAAAATTTGTACGGAGCCAGAATTTTTAATTTTAACTGTTTCATTATCTTTAATGACAACGTTTCTAGAATTGCAATTTGGGCAATTTCTTTCTTTTAATGACATTAATGTGACTTCAATATAAATTTTATACTCTTCACGAAAAAACATTGGTTCGTTTTCAATTTCATCAAAACCGAAACCACAAATTTCAAGTTCTGTACTTGAAAATATTTTCTAAAATCATTTTAAAATTGCTTATCCTCCTTTTTATATCTATCTTGTCAACCAATATTATTTAGGAGGGTTTTATTTTAATCAAATTAATCATTTAAACTTTAAAATAAAAGTGGGAAGTACTATTTATACAACCCACCTAAAATTTAAAGAGCCAAATTTTACAAAAACAAGGGACCGAATTACTCGGTCCTTTGTTTATTTTTATCTTATCTTCTTGATTTATCGTAAGGTATGCCTTCTGCTTTAGGTGCCCTACTCTTTTTAGATGTAAAGGCAAGAAGAATAAGTGAAGCAATAAATGGTAACATTCTAAATAATTCGGATGTAACGCCATTTTCTGCTGTAAGAGTAAATCCAAAGATAGATTCGAATAAACCTGAATAAACATAAGAAAGTGAAAGGAAGAATGAGAATAATAAAGATATAACCCCAATTCTAATTGGTTTCCATTGACCAAAGATCATAATTGCTAAAGCTAAGAAACCAAATCCTGCAACACCAGTTGAAGAATTCCAGAATGAAGCGGTAGGAAGAATATAAGCTAATGCCCCTAATCCACCTAAAGCACCAGAAATTAATACGCCAGCATATCTATATTTTTTAACATTAATACCAACACTATCAGCAGCAGCTGGATTTTCTCCACAAGCTCTTAATCTTAAACCAAATCTAAGTTTATATAAAACGATGAAAGAAATAATAAGTGCTGCAATACCTATAAATAAGAAGATATTGAATGAGAATGAATTTCCAATTTTAAATACAAATAAATCGTGTGAGAAGTTAATTGAAGTCGAAACACCTCCACTTAATCTTTTTGTAAAAATCAATGAAATTGCTGTAGCAAGTAAATTTAAAGCAGTACCTGTTAAAGTTTGGTCAGCTCCAAATTGTATACAAACTACCGCTAGTAGCAGTGAATAGGCCATTCCAGCTAATATTGCAACTAAAATAGTTACAATAACTGTAATAAAACCTGGACAGCCTGCTTCACTTAATGCATTTAAGGTTAAAAGTCCAGCAAATCCGCCAACGACCATAATACCTTCAAGACCAATGTTAATAACACCTGATCTTTCAGAAAACATACCACCAAGCGCAACAAACATAAGCGCAACGGCGAATATTAACATATAAGAAAGTAAAAGTAAGAATTGATCACCCATTAGTTGTTACCTCCTTCCTCATTATTTTCTTTATTAGTTTCATCAATATTATTTAAATTTTCATCGACTACTTTTTCATTTTTAATTTCTTCAGTTTCGTTATTAATAACCGATTCATTATTTAAAGAAGTTTCACCTCCTCCTGCTGATACTAAAGCAAATTCGGCTTGTCTTTCTTTTCTTTTTGCTAAATATTTATTAACCAAAATAACAGCTAAATTAGTTAAACCACTTAAATAAACGATTAAACCAGTAATAAAATCACCGATTTCAGCAGGGAAACTAGTTTGAAGCATAAATCTTGAACCATGTGAAATTAAAGTAGTAAAGATTGATGCAAAAATTGTTCCGATAGGAGAAAGCTGTCCAACGAAAGCAACAACAATACCATTCCAAGGAACTTGTGGTAATGAAGTTGATGCTTGAACAGACCATTCTTCTAATCCAGCAAGATAATATAAAGAAGCTCCAAGAGCAGCTAAAGCTCCACTAATTGCCATTGAAATAATAATATTTCTTTTTTCTTTAATACCTGCATATTTAGTAGCATCTTTATTTAATCCACTAGCTTTAAGTTGGAAACCTAAAGTTGTTTTGCTCATAATAAACCAAACAAGAATTGCTGCAATTAAAGCAATGAAAATAGAAATAGTGAAGTAACCGCCAGTTGCATTTGATAATCCAAAGTCAGGAAGGCGAGCAGATGGATTAACCATCATTAAATCGTAAGTTTTTGAACCTTGTGTAATATCAACACAACTATTCAAATATGTTTGAAATGAATAATTTGTAAAGAATAAAGCTATCCAGTTAAGCATAATACCTGAAATAACTTCGCTAACATTACAGAATGCTTTTAATAAGCCTGGAATTGCTGCCCAAATAGCACCAAAAACCATAGCCATTAAAATACAAACATACCAAGGACATTTAAATTGGATAGCAAACATTAAGCTTCCTAAAATACCAATTGTGTATTGGCCGGCAACACCAATATTAAACATACCGGTTTTATTTGCAAAAACAATTGATAATCCAGCGCATAATAAAGGTGCGGTCTTTGCCATAATCGCAAAGAAATTAACGCCACCAAAAGACAAACCACCAGTAATCATATTTCCAAATTCAGGGAAAGCATTTGCTGGATCCATTGAAATAAGGAAAATTAAGCCAATAATTAAACTTATTAAAATACAGATAATAGATGAATAAGTTTTAAAGGCTCCTTGAGATTTAAGAAGGTTTAAAGTTCTTCTTGGTAACTCATTAAAAGAAAATTTAGATTTCTCCATTTACTTCTTCCTCCTTAAATTCATAATTTTGTTTTGAACCCGCCATATAAAGTCCTAATTCTTCTGGTGTAGTATCTTTTGGATTAAACTCACCAACAATTTTCCCATTAAACATTACCAAAATTCTGTCAGAAAGATCTAAAACTTCATCTAATTCGAAAGAAACAAGTAAAATAGCATGTCCTTTGTCTCTTTCAGCAACGATTTGTTTATGAATATTTTCAATTGCGCCAACATCAAGACCTCTTGTAGGTTGAACTGCAATTAATAAATCTGGATCGCGATCAATTTCCCTAGCGACGATAATCTTTTGTTGATTACCTCCAGACATACTTCTAACAATAGTCTTTGGACCTTCGGCACTTCTAATATCGAATTCATCGATTAATTTGGTAGCGTAAGTATTAATTTTCTTTTCATCTAATAAAAATTTAAGTTTTGTATAATCAGATTTCCAGAAATTTTCTAAAACTGTATTATAAGCTAAAGAATAATCTAAGATTAAACCGTGTTTATGCCTATCTTCAGGAATGTGGGCTAAACCTAAATTATTTCTTTTGAAGATTGAGAGATTTGTAATATCTACTCCATTAAAATTTACGCTTCCGTTCTTGATTTTTTCAAGACCGGTAATGCCATAAACAAGTTCAGATTGTCCGTTTCCATCAATACCTGCGATACAAACAATTTCGCCTTTTCTAACATTAAAAGAAACACCATTTACAATGTCATGACCTTTATGAATTTTATCGGCCATAACAAGGTCTCTTACTTTTAAGACTGTTTCTTTAACATCAGCAGCCTTTTTATCAACTGTAAAGGAGACATCTCTTCCAACCATAAGTCTAGAAAGTTCTTCTTTACTAGTTTCGCTGATTTTTTTAGTAGCGACTAATTTACCTTTTCTTAAAACTGAGCAAGTGTCGCTAACATCCATAATTTCATCGAGTTTATGAGAAATGAAAAGAATTGATTTTCCTTCTTTTGCGAGATTTTTCATAATCTCGAGTAATTCTTTAATCTCTTGTGGAGTTAAAACTGCTGTTGGTTCGTCGAAAATTAATATATCATTTTCACGATAAAGCATTTTTAAAATTTCAGTTTTTTGTTGCATACCAACAGTTATATCTTCAATTTTAGCGTCTACGTCAACTTCCAAACCATATTTTTTAGAAAGGTTAATGATTTTTTCTCTTGCTTCTTTCTTAGTTAAAAAATACTTAAATTTTGTTGGTTCGACACCTAAAATAATATTTTCTAAAACTGTAAAAACTTCAACTAATTTGAAATGTTGATGAACCATGCCAATTCCGAGATCGTTTGCTTGATTAGGGTCCTTAATATCAACTTGTTGACCATTAATTTTGATTATACCTTCATCTGGTTGATAAAAGCCAAAAAGAATACTCATCAAAGTTGATTTACCAGCACCATTTTCACCTAAAAGTGCATGAATTTCACCTTTTTTTAAACGAAGAGTGATATCATCATTAGCTTTGATACCTGGAAAGGACTTTGATATATGTTCCAT
>CALVMY010000065.1 GCA_944349405.1 uncultured Bacilli bacterium
TTATTTTTTTTTTTTTTTTCAAATTCCATAATTTCAAAAAATAATATATTACATTTCGCTTCATTTTTCTTTAAAAAAACAATAAAAAATCGTTAAAAAATACTATAAAAAATAGGGGTTTTAAAATATAATTATATTGGTATGGAAAAATATGATGTAATTTTAGTTGGAGCTGGTCCATGTGGCATTTATGCTTCTTATGAACTTATGAAAAAGAACCCTTCATTAAGAGTTCTTTTAGTTGATAAAGGCAATGATATTTATCATCGTACTTGTCCAATTTTAAATGGAAAAATTAAACAATGTCCATCAGATATTTATGGAAATAGTGGCTGCTATCCTGCATGTTCAATGACTCATGGTTTTGGAGGATGTGGTGCTTATAGTGATGGAAAATTCAATATCACAAGTGAATTTGGTGGATGGCTTAATGAATATTTATCAAAAGAACAAATTTTAGATTTAATTCAATATGTTGATGCAATAAATTTGGATCATGGTGCTCCAAAAGAAATTACTGATCCAACAACAAAAGAAGTTCTCGATATTGAAAGAAAAGGATTAGCTGTTGGTTTAAAACTTTTAAGAAGTCGTGTTCGACATTTAGGAACTGAAGTTAATTTAAAACTTTTAGCTTCAATTTTCGAAGAATTAAAAAATAAAATCGATATGAAGTTTGCCTGTAATGTCGTTGATATTATGGTAGATGAAAATAATAATATTCAAGGCATTATAGATGAAAAAGGCAATGAATATTACGGAAAATATGTTGTATTTGGCGTAGGAAGACCAGGTTCAAGTTGGCTTAGCGGTGTCTTATCTAAACACGGATTAAAGATTTCATCAAATCGAGTTGATATCGGTGTTAGAGTTGAAACTAACGACGTTATTATGACCGATATAAATAAATATTTATATGAAGGAAAATTTATTTTTAAAACAACAGTTGGAACAACTTGTAGAACTTTCTGTTCAAATCCTTCTGGCCATGTAGTTATTGAAAATAATAACGGTATCATGGTTGCAAATGGTCATGCATATAATGATCCTGCATTAAGAAGTGAAAATACAAATTTCGCTATTTTAGTTTCTCATAGATTTACAGAACCATTTAAAGATGCAAATGGATATGCTTACGAAGTCGCCTCTTTAGCAAATAAATTATCAAATGGCTCAGTTATCGTACAAAGATATAGTGATATCGTTAAAGGTAGAAGATCAACTTATAAAAGAATTAATGACAATTTTGTAATTCCTACCTTAAAAGAAGCTGTTCCTGGTGATTTAGCTCTTGTTTTGCCTTATAAAACAATGCAATCGATTATCGAAATGCTTGAAGCATTAGATCATGTTACTCCAGGTATAGCAAGCGGAAGTACTCTTCTTTACGGAGTCGAAGCTAAATTCTATAGCGACCGCATTGAGTGTGATAATAATTTTGAAACAAAAATCCATGGACTTTATGTTGGAGGAGATGGAGCTGGAATAACTAGAGGCTTATCTCAAGCTGGAGCAAACGGTGTATATATTGCTCGCGAAATTTTAAAGAAAGAAGGTATTAACAATGATTAATTTATTGCAATTTAAAACAGTTTTTGATCAATTAACAGTCAATGCTATTTTAGATTGCGTTTTTGTCTTCCTAACTCTTGCATTAATAAATTTTATCGTTGATTTTTTTGTAAAAAGAAAGTTAATTCAAATTTCTTTGGGTGTTACTTCATTTATATTTTTAATTTCACATATTCTATGCTTTGATGGATTAAGATTATTCTCTCTTTTAGTATTGTTTTTAATCGCCTTTGTTGGTTTATTTATCAATTTAGCTGAACTTAGAACATTTATTGCCAATAAATCATCTCAAAAGAAAAATGATAAAATTATTGCTAAGAAAAAAGGTGAAGTCGAGAAAATTTTTGATCACGAAGAATTATATAAAACAATAAATGAAACTGTAATTTATTTATCAAAACATAAGATTGGTGCTTTAATTACTTTTGAAAGAAAAGATAAATTATCTGACATTGTAAAAAATGGAACAATTATTAATTGCCCTGTCTCTTTTGAAGTTTTAATTACAATTTTTTATCCTGGAACAAGATTACATGATGGAGCTGTTGTTATAAAAGATAATAAAATTATGGCTGCAAGTGTGTATTATACTCCAACAACAAAACCATTAATTGGTAAATATGGCTCTCGACATAGAGCGGCAATTGGAATTAGTGAAATTTGTGATGCTGTAACAGTTGTAGTTAGCGAAGAAACTGGAAGAATATCCATCGCTTATAATGGCGAACTTGAAAGTTATACCGCTGATAATTTCTTTACAGCTTTTGAAAATATTATGTCTTTAACTAGCGAAAGCGGAGAATAATAATTTTATAAAATGAATGAAAAGAAAAACCTAGAACTTTATAACTTTTTGATTAAAGAATTATCGCTTATTCAACTATATAAAATTGAAGAAGAAGTTTCTAAAAAAGAAGAATTGATCGAAAAACTTGAAAAAGAATTGATGGATGAATTAAATTTTTTTGAAAACGTAAATTTCTCAAGAATAAACTATTTTTATAAAGATTATTATCCTAGCGCTAATTTACGTGTTGTTCTTATTATTAAAGACGATGAAGATAAATTATTTTTGCTTAAAAATAGTGAAAATTGTTATAAGATTTTAAATTCTTTAGTCGATATTAATTCTTCAATTCCTATGATGATTAATGAATTAAAAACTAGATATAAAATTGAAAGTAAAGAAAAAGAATATTTAAAATCAATTATCTATCGCGAACCTTTAAGAAACAATAATATCTATTATCCTATACCTGAAAATTTATTAATTTTTACCTTAAAAGTTGATAAAATTAGTCGCGATGAATTTATTAAAGTTAATAAAAAAGATTTGAAGAACTTTGATAAATATATTTTAAATAAAGAAATTAATAACCTTGATTTAGATGAGATATTAAGTGTTATTGATGATAAAAATGAAGTTTATATTAAATAAAAGGAGAAATTTATGTCAACACATATTAAAGACGATGCTTATTTTGCAAAAACTGTATTAATGCCAGGAGACCCTTTAAGAGCTAAATATATTGCTGAAAATTTCTTAGTCGATTATAAAGAAGTAACATCAGTTAGAGGTATTTTAGGTTATACTGGAAAAACTCCTGAAGGAAAAGAAATTTCTGTTATGGCAAGTGGAATGGGTATTCCATCAATTGGAATTTATTCTTATGAACTTTATACTTGCTACGGAGTTGAAAATATTATTCGTATTGGAACGTGTGGCTCTTATCAAGAAGAATGTCATGTTGGCGATGTTATTTTAGCAACGAGTGCAAGTTCAAATTCAAATTTTGCATCTCAATTTGATCTTAAAGGCGGGGTTATTTCTCCTTGCTCAGATTTCTCACTTTTATTAAAAGCTTATAATAATGCCTTAGCAATGAATATTCCTGTTCATGTTGGCCCAATTTTTTCAAGCGATATCTTTTATGATGCTGATAAAGATTATTATAAAAAATTCCAAGCTTTAGGAGTTTTAGGTGTAGAAATGGAATCTTACGGATTATTTTTAAATGCTATGAGATTACATAAAAAAGCCTTATGTATTTTAACAGTTTCAGATACATTTGTTGGAAAAGAAAGAGATTTAACTCAAGAGGAAAGACAAACAAAACTTAATGAAATGTTTAAACTTGCTTTAACAATGGCTGATTAGATAGTAAAATATTTTCTATTATGAATTTAAAATTACTCACTTTAACAGGTAATAGCACAATCGCGATAACGATTATAGCAGTAATTGGATCGATATTATTAATTGGTATTATTTTACTTGCGATTATTTATCAAATCTTTAGAAAAAAATATATGTATCGTAATTTTCGATATGTATATCATAAAAAGATATATTCAATCGCTGAAAAAAATGACTACTTATTATTAAATAATGTTCATTTACGAAATAAAGAAGTTTCTATTGCTACTATTGATCATATTTTATTTGCTAGAAAATATATTTATGTTATTAAAGATAGATTTTATAAAGGTGTAATTAGCGGTAATAAAAGTGATAGTGTTTGGTTACTTTTTATTAAACAAAGTGGCCGTACTGAAATTCATAATCCAATGAGCATCAATAAAACTCGTATTGAAAAGTTAATTTCTTTAACTGGAATAAGCAAAGATTTATTTATTTCAATTATTCTTGTCAATGATGATTGTGTAATTCAAAATCCAAAAGACTTAAATTCAAAAAGAAGTTATATTGTTTCGGTTAATCAACTTCCAAAATTGATTAAAAATTTAGAAAAAAATAAAGATATTAAAGATATTAACCAAGAAACCTTAGAAGTTGCTGTCCAAGAAATCTATCGTTTATATGGAAAAGGTAGCGAGGGAAATGATTAAAAAAGTATATAAACAATTTCTTAAAAATTTCAATGTTACAATAAAATTTAGTACATTAATCTCATTAATTTTAATTATTATATATTTCTTAATGGTGTTAGTTTTATCTTACGCACCAACTCTTTTTAGTGATTTTATTGGCTTTTTCTTACTCTTATTAATTTTATATTTTTTTTTTTATTTTTTATCTCCATTTTTTTATTTATATTT
>CALVMY010000066.1 GCA_944349405.1 uncultured Bacilli bacterium
CAACTGGAATACCTCTACCATTATCTTCAACAGTTAAAGTTCCATCTCTATTGATACTAACTTCGATAGTGTCACAGAAACCAGCTAATGCTTCATCAATACCATTATCTACAATTTCCCATACTAAATGATGTAAACCGGTTGATGAAGTTGAACCAATATACATTCCAGGTCTAATTCTAACAGCTTCTAATCCATCTAAAACTGTTAAATTTTCGCTTGTATAGGTTGCACTACCTTTTTCTAATTCTTTTTCATCAATATTTACAATAATGTCTTTAGAAATTCTTTTATCTAAATTCTTTTCAGTATCTGAAAATCCGGCATCTTCAGAAATTGTGTAATTAATTTCTTCCTCTTTGCCATCTTCTTCTTTTTTTTCTAAATCTACTTCTTTTTCTTTAATCATAAGTTTCCTCCTTTAAGACACTATTGTTTTTAATTAAATAGTTTGTAATGTCTTTTTGATCAATCTTATATGTTGAAGTTATAAATACTTGTTCAAATGTTTTTAAAAAATTTAACAAATTTGTTTTGTTTATTTCATCAAGTTCACTTAATACATCATCCAAAATAATAATCGGTTTGTTTTCTTTTTCATTAATTAAAAAATAAGGAACTAGTTTTAAAGATAAAACAGCCATTCTATTTTCACCTTGAGAGCCACATAAAGTTATGTTCTTTTTATCTAGTAAAATATAGAAATCTTCTAAATGAATACCGATTGTTGTTCTCTTATTTTTTAAATCATTTTCTAATGCTTCTTTATATTTTTCTTTTGCTATTGAATTATAATTTTCTAAATCATTTACAAAAGGTAAATAGACTAAATGAATTAATGATTGTTTCATTGATATTTTTTTATAAATATCAGGTAAAAATACATTTAATTTCAAAAAGTAATCTTTACGATATTTATAAATATTTTTTGAATAAGAAATGAGTTGATCTGTATAAACATCTAAAAGTTTTAAATCTACATTTTCTTCTTTTAATAATTCATTTCGATTTTTTAAAATCTTTTCATAACTATTTAAAAGTTTTAAATATTCTTTAAATTGTTTTGAAATTGCTATATTAAAGAAGTTTCGACGTACCTTTGGAGATTCTTTAAATAAATTTACATCTCTAGGTAAAAAATAAAGTATATTAACTTCATTTGATAATTCTGAAATTCTAGTAATGTTTTTATTATCAAGTGATATTTTTTTCCCATTTTTTGATATAAAAACATCAATTTTTTTATAATTTTTACCTTTTTCAATATAAGCATTTATTAAAGCAAAATCATTTTCTTCAAGATTAATTAAATTTAGTTCATTATTTGTTCTAAAAGATTTAGTTAGAGATAAAAAATATATTGCTTCAGCTAAATTTGTTTTACCACTTCCATTAGAGCCATAAAAAAGATTCAAACCTTTATTAAAGGTTAAATCTATTTTTTTATAATTTCTAAAGTTAGTTAATTTTATCTTTTCGATTATCATTTTGTAATTTCAAAGAACATAGAGTTATCTATATCAATTAAATCATTAACGCGTAATTTTCTACCTCTTCTATTTTCTTTTTCTCCATTAACTAAAATTTCATGTTCTAAAATAAAAGATTTAGCTAAAAATCCACTGTCTATTACATCAGTAAATTTTAAAAATTGTCCGAGAGTAATAAATTCAGTATTTATTTTAATTTGAACGCGTTTAATTTTATTCATAAAAAACTCCTTTAATATTATATATTAAAGGAAGTCAAAAATCTACTCTTTTAAAGTAATACAAAAGATATAGAAATTATCTATTTATAATTCAATGAAAAGTTTTCACGTGAAAATTAATATGTTCTAACTGGAGTAATTAATTGAATAACTTTATCATCAGCTTTTCTTGTAATTGTAAATGGTTTCATTTCACCTAAAAAAGATAAAACTACATCATCACTTTTTAAAGCTCTAATAGCGTTTGAAACGTAATCAACATTAAATGAAATTTGTAATCTATCACCACTATATTTAAAAAGTTGTAATGATTCTTTAGCATCACCAACTTGTTGTGATCTTGATGAAACATTTACTTCATCTTCATTCATTGTTAATTTAACAATATTTTCCCTATCAATTGAAAAAATAACGATTCTATCAAGAGTTTTTAAGAATTCATTGCTATTTACTTCAAGGCGATAAAAATAATTATGTGGAATAATATTTTTTGTATTTGGATAATCACCCGCAACTATAGTTGAAGTAATAATAGAATCTTCAAGTTTAAATAAAACTTTCTTTTCATTAATAAAAATTTCAATTTCTTTTTCATTGTTAAGAGATTTAACAACTTCATTTACTGATTTAGCAGGCACGTTAATAGAAAATCTATTTTCCAAAGGAAGTTCTACTATTCTTCTTCCAAGTCTAGCCCCATCAGTAGCTGTAAAAGATATGTTTTTAGTATCAGATTCAATATTTACACATTGTAAAACTGGACGGTTATCTTTATTTGAAGCAGAAAATGAAGTTTGAGAAATACAATTTGTAAACTCATTTCTAGAAAGGGTAATTTTTTCCCCATTTTCATCAAAATCTAATTCTCTATATTCACTAGCTTTTATAACATTTAAATTAAAAGTAGATTTTAATGTTTGAATTTTCGCTGTTGAACTATCTTCTATAACAAAATTTACTTCATCACTATCGAGTTTTCTTATGATTTCAGTAATCATTCTTGCGTTAATTAATATACTTCCTGGAACTAAATCTCTAATTAAAGTCTTATCATCTTTATACTTTAAAATTATACTTTTAATAGACATTTCTCCGTTTGTAGCAACTATTTCAAGTCTATCTTCAAATAAATCTAATCTAACATTGTTTAAAATAGGGTCTGAATTTTTACCTAAAATAATTTTAGATGTGTTTAGTAATCCTTTTAGAAATTCTTCTCTTACAATTGTAAATTTCATAATGATACTCCTTAAGAAATATGACTTAATTATTATAAACTTTTTTATTTAATTTATATATTAATAATAAGCAGTGTGGAAAGTGTTGAAATAGTGGAAAACTTATAAATTTATATGTTTTAAGCTATTTTTTGTTTTAAATTAGTAATAACTTCATTTAGTTGTTTATCAGTTTTCAACAAATCATCAACTTTATTAATAGCGTGAATAATTGTTGAATGATCTCTATTAGAGAATAATTTACCAATTTCAGTATAAGGGAGGTCTAAAATCTCTCTAATTAGATATATAGCTATTTGTCTTGCTAAAGCTACTTGATATTTTCTAGCAGAACCAGTGAGTTGATCTATAGAGATAGAATAATAATCAGCAACAGTAGTAATAATTCTAGATGAATCTGTTTTACGTTTTTTGTCAATCTTAGCATCTTTAATATTTAAAGCATCAAATACAATTGGTAAATCAATTTGTTTTATATTATTAATTGTTGTAAAGAAAGTTAATCTTGTTAATATACCCTCTAATTGACGAATTGAGGAAGAATAATTTTCAGCTATATAATCAATAGCATCCTCGCTCATAAAATCTTTGTCTAATTGAGAAAATTCGATTTTCTTCATTAAAATTTGTTTACACGTGGAAAAATCAGGTTTGCTAATTGAAACTGTTAAACCTTGTAAAAACCTAGTTACTAGTCTATTTGGTATTCCGCTTAATTCATTTTGTGGGCGATCACTTGTTAAAACAACTTGACGATTATTATTGATAAAATGTTGATAAATATCAAAGAAATAATCTAGTGTTTTTTCTTTATCTTTTAATTGTTGAATATCGTCAATCAAAAGAACATCAAAATTTTTCAAATAGTCAGTTAAACTAAGATCATTCGTTGCATTTTTAGTAAAATTTATATACTCATCAAAGAAATTTTGCGAAGAAATACACAAAACTTTTTTTTCGGGAAAATTTTCCCTAATGAAATGAGCTATTGCATGTAAAAGATGAGTTTTTCCTAGTCCAGAGTCACCTTGTATATAAAAAGGATTATACATTTTTCCTAAATTTGCAGAAACAAGTAAAGCAGCTTGTTTTGCTTGAGTATTACATGGACCTTCAATAAATCTTTCAAATGCAAAATCTGGATTTAAATAACAACTTTTAAAATAAATTGGTTCAGATTCTTTTATAATCTCATCTTTTGATTTTGTATTTATTTCGTTAATTGGAACGAAAACTATATCAAAATTAGTTCCGGTGACACTTGAAACATTAGCTAAAAACAAATCTTTAAAATTATTTTTTAAAATATTAGCCACTGCTTCAGATTCGCATCCAATTATCATTTTATTGCCTTGAACAGTATGAATAAAAGTTTGTTTAAAAAAAGTAGAAGCACCTTTTGGTGTTTTTCCATTACGATCAATCGTAGTTAAAACTTTTGCCCAAATCTCTCGTTGTGTGTTTAAATTACTTATATCCATAAAACTATGAACTAAATTTTATCACTTTAATATAATTAAAAAAGACTTAAAAATTTTAAAAAATAGTTTTCAACATTTTTTGATATAAATATATAGGTAATTTATCGAATAAAATGATTTTTCAACAACTTTTAATGTGGAAAAGTTGTTGAAAACTTATTCATTTTTGTTTTCAACATTTAGAAATGTGGAAAGTTTTCAACAACTAAAAAGTTTTCAACTTGAATTATTAAGATAAATTTCGCTTTTCTTTAACTTTTTAACAATTAAAAAACCTAGTTTTAAACATGGATGTGTAAATATTTTTTAGTTTTAAAAAAGGTGAAAACGTTTAAAATATTTATATTCCAAAAATGATTATTTTATTGATAAAAGTTTGACATATATGTATTTATACATATATAATTCATAATGCTTGAAAAGGAGACAAAAACGATATGAAAAGAACTTATCAACCTAGTAAATTACACAAAATGAGAACTCACGGATTTAGAGCAAGAATGTCTACACCAAACGGAAGAAAGGTTTTAGCTGCTAGAAGAAGAAAAGGAAGAAAACAATTAGTTGTTTCTTTATATAACTAATCTTTTAGTCTTTATTTTTTAAATGAAGAAAAAAAATACGATTAAAAAATATCTCGAATACAAAGAAATCTTAAATCTTAGAAAATTTAAACGTAACGCATTATTTATTATTTATTTTCGAACAAATAACTACGGATTTACACGAATCGGATTATTAGTTAGTAAGAAAAACGGAAATGCCGTAACAAGAAATAAGATAAAAAGACAACTAAGAAGTATGATTGATCAAACTATCGATTATAAAAGAAATATAGATTTAATTATTTTAGTTTCAAAATCATACAATATAAATAAATTTGAAGAAAATTTTAACTCGTTCAAAACTATTATTAGAGATATTTAAGGGGAAAAATAATGAAAAAAAGTTTAAGAAATACACTTGCAATTACAATGGGAGTTGGATTTACTCTAATTTTAGCTTCCTGTAATTCTTTTTGTAGTGTAACTGATACTTCAAATTTTAGATATGCTTATGACCCTATAAATACAACTTTTTATTCTTCAAAAGACGCTGCATATGAAGATTTATTAACAGAATTTCAATCTTCAAGTGGCTTAAGTAGTGATCTTTTAACACTTGATGAATTAGAATTTGTCGATGATGAAGAAGGAAACGTTTCTTATAGTGAAAATAAAGAAGAATTCGAAAGAAGATTATTTAAATCTTATAACGATAATGAATCTTTAATTTCAATTAATGCTGGTCAATTAAGAGCAAGTTTAAAAGTAAATAAAGAGGATGAAAACGAAACAACATATTATATGTATGTTGGATTAAATGACTTAAATATTGAATTATTTAATAATGCTCAAGCTCAAGGATATATTGTTCCATCTTATAGTTTTATTAATGAATTAGATCAAAAAACATTATCTTTAATAGTTGAAACTGCTAATTCACAAATGACAATTATTGATTCAACAATTAATGAAGGTTTTTCTAATCTTACTTTTGAAGATTTATATGGTTATACATCAGATGAATTAGAAGAATATAAAAATTTAGAAAATGGTTCAGAAAAAAGTGAATTATTAGAAAAAATGCAAGCTGAAAGAGAAGAAAAATCTATTTTAGCCAACTATGGATATTTAAAGCACTATAGTTTAACAACTGATGAAAACGGAAATGAAACAGTTGACTATTATAAAAATGTTAATGATTGGAATAATGAAATAGCCGAAATTATTGGCGTTAATAGTGTAATGACTAATAATTTTATGAATGCATATCAAACATCATTAAATAATAAAGTTGCAAATGTAAGAACATGTATTACTGTTGAAGATGGATATTATGGAAATTTAACTAATGATCCACTTAATAATACTGTTAAAATCGAAGGAAAAGCTGTTGATTTCTGGCAAGGATGGGGAGAAGCTTTCACAAAACACGGTTTCTTAGAAGGTTTGCTTGTTTATCCTATTGCTATTGGTGTTGAAAATTTATCACATGCTTTTGGAATGAATGGTTGGGGACAAATTGGTGCAGTTTTATTAATGACTTTAATTGTTAGATTCTTATTTATGGCTGTAACATTCCCATCAACTTTATCACAACAAAAAATGTCTTTTTTACAACCAGAAATTGCTAAATTACAACAAAAATATCCAAATTCAAATACAAACGAATACGATAAACAAAGATTTGCACAAGCTCAGATGGCTTTATATAAGAAACATAAAGTCCATCCATTTATGTCTTTGCTTGTCATTGTTATTCAATTCCCATTATTTATTTGTGTTTGGAATGCTTTACAAGGAAGTGCTTCCTTAGCAACTGATGCTGTTTTAGGACTTAATTTATCAGATTCAATTTGGTCAGTCTTATCTAATTTTGCTGGATGGCCATCACAAGCTGGATGGTGGACTGCACTCGTATTAATTATTTTAATGAGTGCTTCTCAAATTGTTTCAATGCTTTTACCTCAATGGTTAAATAAAAAAAGAAATAAAAATGTCGCTAAAACCGTTAATTCAGAAGCAATGAACAAGAGCCAAAGAACTATGAAAATTACTCAATGGGTAATGACAATATTTGTTATCTTCATGGGCTTTACACTTCCTGCAGCTATGGGTGTTTATTGGTTTGCTGGTGCAATATTCTCTATCTTACAAAGTTTAATATTACACTTAGTCTTTATTAAAAGAGGAGTAAAATAAAAAAATGAAAAGATATAACGCAAAAACAGTTGAAGAAGCATTAAAAAATGCTAGTGAAGAGTTATCTTTAAGTGTTGAAGAATTACTTTACGAAGTAGAAGAAGAAAAGAAAGGTTTATTTACTAAAAAAGCTATTATTGTTGTTTATGATACAGCAGATGTTATTGAATATGCTCAAAACTATATTAATAACATTATTAAAGATGGTTTAGGAATTGATGTTTCTTTAAAAGCTTTTTATAGAAATGGTTTAATTAAAATTTTAATTGAAAGTGATAGAAATTCATTATTAATCGGTAAAAATGGTCAAACTTTACAATCATTAAATGAATTAACTAAACTTGCTGTTTCTTCGAAATTTAAAAGAAAATTTCGAATTTTATTAGATATTGGCGACTATAAAGATAAAAAATATGCTCGTGTAATTTCTGTTGCTAAAAGAGCTGCAAAAGAAGTTTCAAAAACACATATTGATATTAAACTTGAACCAATGACTCCAGATGAAAGAAAAAAGGTTCATAATGCCTTATCAACATGGAAAAATATTAAAACCGAATCTATTGGAGATGGAAAAGATAGAGCTATCGTTGTTAAATATATCGGTGGAAATGCTCCAACATCCAATATTCATATAGAAGAAGTTGAAACAAAAGAGGAGGAATAAGGAGATTTAATTCTCCTTTTTTAATATAATCAAAGTATGTTAGAAACTATTGTTGCATTAGCTACTCCACCTATTAGAAGTGCTTTAGCGATTATTAGATTATCAGGGGAAGATTGTTTTAAAATCTGTTCTTCTTTCTTTTCTAAAAAAATTAATGTTGATAAATCAACTATCATCCATGGATATATTTTAGATAATGATGAAAAAATTGATGAAGTAGTTTTATTAGCTTATAAAGGACCTAAATCTTTTACTGGAGAAGATAGCGTAGAAATTATTTCCCATGGATCTCCTATTATTTTTAATCAAATTATAGAAATTGCATTAAAAAATGGGGCTAGATTAGCTAGCGGGGGTGAATTTACTTCCCGTGCTTATATGAATGGAAAGTTGGATTTGATTCAAGCTGAATCTATAAATGATTTAATTAATGCCGAATCAAAAGAAGCTAAAAAAATTGCTTTAATGTCTTTAGATGGTTCGACTTCTAAATTAATTGATCCAATTAAAAATGATTTAGGAGATTTATTAAGTTTAATTGAAGTTAATATTGATTATCCTGAATATGAAGATATTGAAGAAGTTAATAAAGAAAAAATTAACGAAACGATGAATAAAAACATCAAATATATTAAAGAATTAATTAAAAATGGTGATAAGGGTAAAATTATTCGTGATGGTATAAATGTTGCAATTGTTGGTAAACCAAATGTTGGAAAATCCTCTATTTTAAATGCTTTAATTGACGAAGATAAAGCAATTGTTAGTAATATTAAAGGAACAACAAGAGACATTGTTGAAGGAAAATTCATTCTTAATGGGGTTGTTATAAATCTTTTTGATACCGCAGGAATAAGAGAAAGTGATGATTTTATCGAAGAAATTGGTATAAATAAAAGTATCAAAAAATTAAATGACGCCGATTTAATAATTGCTGTTTTCGATAATTCTAATTTTGATGAAGAAGATGAAGAGATTTTATCTTTAATTAAAAATAAACATCATATTATAGTTAAAAATAAGGCTGATTTAATGAATAATAAAGATAAAAATGAATTATATGTTTCTGCTTTAAATAAAGAAATAGATTCATTAAAAAAAGCTATTATAAATGAATTAAATTTATCAAAAGAAAATTATTCTAATCCATCAATTTCTAGCGTTAGAGAGTTAGGTATTTTAAAAAATGTTTTAGAAATGATGGAAAAAGTAAAAAGAGATAATGAAAATGATGTGTCTATTGATTTATTAAGCGCTGATATTAAAAATATGTATTTATTAATTCTTTCCTTAATTGGCGAAGATCATGATTTTGATATAGCAAAAGAGATATTTTCTCGTTTCTGTGTAGGTAAATAATATGATTTTTGATACACATACACATTTAAATGAACCAAGAATATTAGAGAATTTAGATATTTATTTAAAAGAAGCTAAAGATTTAGGAATAAATAAATTTTTATGTGTTGGATGGGATTATGTTTCTTCTAAGAAGTCTGTTGAATTAGCTAACAAATATGAAGAAATATATGCTGCTATTGCAATTATGCCTACCGAGCATAAATCTTTTAACGAGAAAAATTTCAAACTTTTGGAAGAATTATTAAAAACTTCAAATAAAATAATAGCTATTGGGGAAACTGGGTTAGATTATTATTGGGAAAAAGATGAAGATATAAAAAAACTACAAAAAGAAATGTTTATAAAACATATTCAATTAGCAAACAAATATAATTTGCCTGTTTCGATTCATTGTAGAGATGCTATTCAAGATACTTTTGATATTTTAAAAGAATATAGAGTAAAACAAGCAGGAGTTATGCATTGCTATTCTGGAAGTGTTGAAATGGCTAAAGAATTTATTAAATTAGGTTATAAAATAGCTTTTGGAGGGGTTTTAACATTTAAAAACAGTATTATAAGTAAACAAGTTTTAACTACAATTCCTTTAGAAAGTATTGTTTTAGAGACCGATTCACCATATTTAGCCCCAATGCCTTATAGAGGAAAATTAAATGAACCAAAATTTATTAAAAAAACAGCTGAATTTGCTGCAAATTTATTAAAAATGGAAGAAAATGAATTTGAAAAAATAATTTATAAAAATTCATTGAATATATTTCACGTGAAAACTAATGAAGACGATAATTAACGCATTAATAGTAGTTGAAGGAAAAACAGATATTAATTTTTTATCATCATTTATTGAGGCAGATTTTTATGAAGTTAATGGTTCTAGCGTAAAAAAAGAAGATTTTGATTTTATTAATAAATATTTATCACGTGGAAAAGTTATACTTTTAACTGATCCTGACTATCCAGGTATACAAATTAGAAATAAAATTAAAGAAAATTGTCCAAATGTTTATGAAGCATTTGTTAGAAAAGAGTTTTCGATTAAAAATAATAAAGTTGGCGTAGCCGAATCAACAAAGGATGAAGTTTTAAATGCCTTAAAAAATGCAGTTAATTTTTATGAACTTAAAAATAATAGCAAAAATAATTTAAAAATGAGTGATTTATATGAATTAGGGTTATGCGGAAGAGAAGACTCTTTTTATAAAAGAAAATATTTATCAGAAAAATTACATTTAGGATTTACTAATTCAAAGACTTTTTTAAAAAGAGTAAACATGTTAAATATAAAAAAAGAAGAAATTTTGGAGGTATTAAAAGATGTTAAATAAAGATGAAATTAAAGATTTTTTTATTTTAGAATCATCTCATGCAAAAAAAGAATTAGGCCAAAATTTCTTAATCGATGAAACTGTTATTAAAAATATAGTTTCTTCATTAAATATTAACGATAACGATGAGATTTTAGAAATTGGACCTGGTCTAGGTGCTTTAACAGGTGAATTATTAAATAAAAATATTACTTTAACTGCCGTTGAATACGATCAAAAATTCGTTAATTTTCTTAATAACTGTTATTCAAAAAACAATAATTTAGTTGTTATTAAAAACAACTTTTTAACTTATAAAGACTATAAATTTTCAAAAATTATTGGTAATTTACCTTACTATATAACTACCGATATTATTGAGCACATTGTTAAACATTTTTTTAATTTCAAAGAAGGCGTATTTATGGTACAAAATGAAGCTTTAAATCGCCTGTTATCTTTAAAAGGTAAAGATTATAATGCTTTAAATGTTTTACTAAGTTATGCTTATGACATCAAAAAATTATTTTTAGTTTCAAAAAACTCATTTTTTCCTATTCCAAACGTTGATAGTGTAGTTTTTAAAATAAATATTAAAAAAGATTCTGATTATAGATTTAATTTAGCTTTATTAAAGGTATGCAAAACACTTTTTAAATTAAGAAGAAAAACGATATTTAATAATTTTAAAACAATGATAAAGGACGAAAACACGATAAAAGAAGTATTAAAATCGACTAGTTTAAAAGAAAACATGAGAGCAGAAGAATTAAGCGTAAATGATTTTGTTAATTTAACAAAAGAAGTGTTGAAACTTCATATAATTTCATTATAATAATTGCGATATGATAGAAAAAGCGAATGCGAAAATTAATCTTTCTCTTAATTGTTTAGGTTTAAGAGATGATGGCTATCATGAATTAGAATCAATTGTTTTGCCAGTCGATCTTCATGATACATTAGAAATTTCCATATTATCAAAATCTACCCCAGATGATTTTGTTATTTGCGATGATTTTTCACTCAAAATTTCTAAATATAATTTAGTTCATAAAATGATTGAAATTTGTCGAGAAAAATGGGGATTTAAAGAGCATTTAAATGTTGAAATACACAAAAATATTTTTCTTCAAGCTGGATTAGGAGGAGGAAGTGCCGATGCAGCCGCTGCTCTTAGAGGCATTATTCGTTTATTTAAATTAAATCCTAGCGAAGAAGAGATAAAAGAAATATGTAATAAAATTGGAAGCGATGTTTTAGTCCAATTTTATAATAAACCTGCTTTAGTTAAAGGAAGAGGAGATGATATTACATTTATTACTCCTCAAAAATCTTATTATTGTTTACTTGTAAAACCAATTTATGGTTCTTCAACTGCTCAAGTTTTTGAAGAAGCTGATAAACACGATTTGATTCACGGAGACATTAATAAAATTTTAGAATTGTTTTTAAAAAATGATCTTGTTGAATTAGGTAAAAATATTTTTAATTCTCTATATAAACCTGCTTCAATTTTACAAGACGCTATTATTAAAACTTATGAAGATGTTTCTTCTTATGGCTTTGAAGTTATCGGAATGAGTGGAAGTGGTTCAACAATATTTGCTTTATCTTCTAATTTAAAATTATTAAAAATAGCCGAAAAAGAATTATATTTTAAAGGATATATGAGCGAATTAACAAAAACTTTTAAATAAAAAAGGCAATTAGAAACAACCAATTGCCTTTTTAATATATAAGGATAAGTTCTAAGCAAGTAATATTAATAAAATAATAGCAATCATTAATATTAATATTGCTTCTACAAGGAAAATGATAATACCAATTGCATTTAACGTTTTATATTTACCATCTTTAGAAACTAATAAGCCAATAATTCCTAAAATAAGACCAATAGGAGAGGTAATTAGTAAAAGAACAAAAACAATTGATAAAATACCTAATACTAAACTAGCTATTCCGCCTTTATTTTTTTCATTATTATAAGAAAGCGTAACTTTTTCTTCATCATTTTGAACTATTTCATTTTTATCTTCTTTAACATCAGAAACTTCTTCATCATAAAATTCAGGTTGTTTTTTTCCACATTTAGGACAAAATTTTGAATCATCGCTTAATTTATATCCGCATTCTACACAAAATTTCATAAATTATACTTTCCTTTTCTTTTTAATTATAAAGATAAAAACGTTAAATTAAAAGAGACTAGTCTTCATTTACTAGTCTCTTATTAGTTCAAATTAAGAAAGACTATTTGCCTTCTTTTTTAAGTAAGATTTCAGCTTGAGCAGCTGCTAATCTAGCAATTGGGACTCTGAATGGAGAGCATGAGACATAATCTAATCCAACTCTATTGAAGAATTCAATACTTCTTGGATCACCACCATGTTCACCACAAACACCAGTTAAGAGGTTTGGACGAGCTTCTTTACCATCTTTAACTGCCATTTTAATTAATTTACCAACACCTTTTTGGTCGACAGTTTGGAATGGATCAAATTCTAAAATTTTATTTTTATAATAATCTGGTAAGAATTTAGAAGCGTCATCTCTAGAGAATCCAAATGTCATTTGTGTTAAGTCATTTGTACCAAATGAATAGAATTCTGCTTCACTTGCGATTTCGCCTGAAAGTAATGCAGCACGTGGAATTTCAATCATTGTTCCAACATGATAATGTAAGTGAGAATTGTGTTCTGCTAAGACTTTATCAGCTTCATCACAAATAATTTTCTTAACAAATTTGAATTCTTTAATGTCAAGTGTTAATGGAATCATGATTTCAGGTTGGATATCACGTTTTAATTCTTCACTTGCTTGAATTGCTGCTTCCATAATAGCTCTTGCTTGCATTCTTCCAATTTCTGGATAAGAAACGTCTAATCTACAGCCTCTATGGCCCATCATTGGGTTAAATTCATGTAAATAAGCGATTCTATCTTTAATTTCTTGAACACTCTTATTTAAAGCAGTAGCTAATTCTTGAATCTTATCTTCTTCTTGAGGTAAGAATTCATGGAGAGGTGGGTCAAGTAATCTAATATTAACATTGATTTCTTGTAAGTCTTTCATGGACATATATAATCCATAGAAGTCGCCTCTTTGATATGGGAGGAGTTCAGCTAATGCAGCTTCTCTTTCTTCAACTGTGTCAGAAAGAATCATTTTTCTCATATGGAAGATTCTGTCTTTATCGAAGAACATGTGTTCTGTTCTACAAAGACCAATACCTTCTGCTCCAAATTTTGCAGCTTGTAATGCATCACGAGGAGTATCGGCATTAGTTCTGATTGATAATCTCTTATATTTATTAGCTAAAGTCATTAATCTTCCGAAGTTACCAGATGATGTATCTGCTTCAACAAGTTTAATTGCACCTTCATAAACTTCACCAGTTGAACCATTAAGTGAAATTGTATCCTTATCTGTATAAACTTTTCCGTTAATTGTGAGAGTTCTACCTTCTTCATCAACGATAGCAGCACTACAACCAGTGATACAACATTTACCCATGCCTCTAGCAACGACTGCAGCGTGAGAAGTCATACCGCCTCTCATTGTTAAGATACCTTCGGCAGCAACCATACCTTCGATATCTTCTGGAGATGTTTCAGCTCTTACTAAGACAACTTTTTCACCATTTGCATGTCTTTCTTCTGCTTCTTTAGCATCGAAAGCAAGTTTACCAACACCAGCACCAGGGGAAGCTGGGTTACCAGTTGCAACTGGAGTATGAGCTTTAATATCGTCTTTATCAAATGTTGGGTGTAAAAGTGAATCTAATAATTGTGGTTCGATTCTACAAACTGCTGTTTCTTCATCGATAACACCTTCGTCTAATAAATCAAATGCGATTTGTAATGAAGCTTGAGCGGTTCTCTTACCGTTTCTTGTTTGTAAGAAATAGAGTTTTCCGTTTTCGACGGTGTATTCCATATCTTGCATATCTTTATAGTGAGCTTCCATTTGTTTGATTGTTCTTGCGAATTGCTCATAAACATCAGGCATTCTATTCTTTAATTCGTCGATATGCATTGGTGTTCTAATACCAGCAACAACGTCTTCACCTTGAGCGCATGGTAAATATTCAGCATAGATTTCTTTTTTACCA
>CALVMY010000067.1 GCA_944349405.1 uncultured Bacilli bacterium
TTAGAGCAAACAAGTTCCCCAAAAAGTGATGTATGGTGCGCTCCATCATCAATTATTGGTCTTCTTTCATATAAATTAACCTTTATTCCGTGGTTTGCTAAAAAATTAGCTGCTTCAGAACCAGCTAATCCAGCCCCAATAATATTTATAACTAGATTTTCATTCATTATTTTTCGCTCTTAATTGGTTCGATATAATCGCAATTTGGATAAGAAGAGCAGCCATAGAAATATCCTCTTTTACCCTTTCTTCTAACTAAAACAGCCCCACATTTTGGACAATATTTTTTATTTTCTTCTTCTTGATCAATATATCTACATTTAGGAAAATTACTACACCCAATAAATGTTTCGCCTTTTTTATTTTTTCTATAAACAAGAGGTGAACCGCAATTAGGACAATTTCTTCCTACTTCTTTTGGAGGTTCTTTTTCTTCTTTTTTAATATATTTACAGGTTGGATAATTACTACAAGCAATAAATTCGCCATATTTACCATTTCGAATAACTAAATCTGAACCGCAAATTGGACATTTTTCGCCAGTTTTTTTAAGTGGCTCTTTATACATAATATCTTTAACTTCGTTAAATTTTTCAATAAATGGATAATAAAAATCGCTTATAACTTTCTTTTCGTCGATTTCCCCATTTTGAATTCGGTCTAAATTAGTTTCCATTTCAGCCGTATATTCAGTATTTATTAAATCAGGGAAATATTTACTTAAAACTTTTGAAGTTAAAATTCCTTGTTCAGTTGGAGTCAAAATTCCTTTTGAAGAAGTAATGTATTTTCTTGCAACTAAGGTTTGAATAGTTGATGAATAGGTAGAAGGTCTTCCGATTCCTTTTTCTTCCATCAATTTAACTAATCTGCCTTCACTATATCTTGCAGGAGGTTTAGTTTCATCTTCTTCAATATGAGGATTATTTAATTTATAAATTTCGCCTTTAACAAAATTTGGTAATAAATTATCAGCATCTTCATCTTTAAAAACATCATAACCAGCAAATAAAGTTTTTGTTCCATTAAGTTTAAAATTAACTTCATTTTTTGAAGCAAATGTTATAACTGTTTGAATATATTTTTTATTGCTCATCAAACTTGAAATGCTTCTTTCAAAAATTAACTTATATAACTTGTAAGCTTTTGAAGAAAGATATTTTTTCATCTTTTCTGGGGTTCTTGATAAAGAAGTAGGTCTAATTGCTTCGTGAGCATCTTGAGCATTTTTAACTTCTTTTGAGCTAATACTTGGCCCTTTATAATATTCTTCCCCATATTTAGAAATAATGTATTCTTTAGCTGAAGAAACAAAACTATCAGATAATTTTGTTGAATCAGTTCTAATATAAGTGATTAAACCGACTAAACCTTCATCAGTTTCAACACCTTCATATAATTCTTGGGCTAAAAATGTTGTTTCTTTAGTTGAAAATCCATATTTAGAAAAAGCGGCTTGTTGAAGAGTTGATGTTCTAAAAGGTTCTTTAGAAGTTGAATATTTTTCTTTTTCATCAATATTAATTACTTCAACTTCATCGTTTAAATCCTCTAAAGCACTTTTAGCGCTGTTTTCATCTTTAAAGTTATCCATTTTTTCATTTTTATAAGAAACTAATGATAAAGGATATTCTTTATTTTCAATTATTAAAGAAGTTATTAGTTTATAAAATTTTTCACTTTTAAAATCTAAAATCTCATTTTCATGATCACAAATTAATTTTAATGCGACCGATTGAACTCTTCCTGCACTATCACTATTAATTTTTGCTCTTAATAAAGAAGATAATTTAAATCCAATAATTCGATCAATAATTCTTCTTGTTTCTTGTGAATGAACTAGATTCATATCGATAGTTCTTGGATTTTTAATAGCATTTGTAATCGAATCTTTAGTAATTTCATGAAATTCTAATCTTTTTGTTGATTCAATTGGCAAATTTAAAACTTTCGCTAAAGAATAAGCGATAGCTTCTCCTTCTCTATCAGGGTCGGTTGCAAGAATAACTTCTTCTGCTTTTTTTGCTTGTCTTCTTAAAGAATTTACTAAATTTATTTTATCTTTAGAAATAACATAGGTAGGTTCAAAATCTTTTTCAATATTTACTCCTAATCCACCTTTACCTGAGATTGCAAGATCTTTAACGTGGCCTTTAGAAGCTTCAACTTCATAATCATCCCCTAAATAATGGGCGATAGTTTTACTTTTTGTAGGTGATTCAACAATAACTAATTTCATTTTTTCCTCTTTTTCGTTTTTAAAATATAGCTATTATCTAAAAATTTGTAAAGTGGCAATTTTTATTATATATATCTTATATATATAAAGAATTTTTTAGTTAATATAATCCTTCTAAATCCTGAGCATTTTCAACTAATTGAGCGCCATCCTTAATAAACTTATTTGGATTAGATTCTTTAATTGCCGAAGAAGGAACGCAACCAACATTTCTTCCAAAATGTAGAGCATAATTAACTGTATTTACTGCCCCGCTTCGATTGAAAGATTCGATTAATAAAGTACATTTACATAATCCGGCGATAATTCTATTTCTAACTAAAAATGAATTAGTGCTTCCTTCAGTAGAAAAAGGATATTCGCTTAAAATAAGTCCATCTTTTTTAATAATTTCATCATATAAATCTTTATTACATGATGGATATTTTACATCGATCCCAGTTCCTAAAACGGCGATAGTTTTTAAATTAGCATTCAAAGCTTCAATATGAGCTTTGCGATCGATTCCTTTAGCTAAGCCACTAACTACGCAAGTATCTTTTTTTAAGTCTTTAATAATTTTTAAAGTCATTGCTTCTCCATAAATTGTAGAATCACGACTTCCAACAATTGCTAAATATCTTAAATTTTCATTATTTAATAAAGAAACATTTCCCTTATAAAATAAAACAAACGGTGGTTTATCAATTGTTTTTAAAATTTTAGGATAATTTTCATCCAAAATAGTTATTGCATCAATATTTAATTTTTCTATTTCCTCAACATCGTTTTGATTGAGTCTTGTTCTTTTATTTTTAAATTCATCCATCAAAAAATCCCAATCACCTTTAAATTTAACTGCTAAATAAATTAATATGCTTCTTGATTTCATCGTTAATAAAAAGCCTCCTTATAATACAAGAAGGTTACGAATTAAATTTTTTTACAAACTTTTTTAAAAAAGTGTAATTGGAGGATATAAAATTTCTTTAACCGGTTTATAAGATTCACGATAAAAACCATGTATTATTCCATATTTTTTTATAATTTCTAAATGTTCTTTAGTTGGATATCCTTTATTTTTTTCAAAATGATATTGTGGATATTTTTTCGCATATTCTTTCATTATATTGTCTCTTGTAACTTTGGCTAAAATTGAAGCTGCAGCAATACATCTAGCTTTTGCATCACCTTTTATTAAAGATATCGCTTCAAGATTGTTAAATTTTAAAGGCATATAATCAGTTAAAATTAAATCAATTTTTACATTTATTTCTTTTAAAGCTAAAAGCATCGCTTTTTTTGATGCTTCATAAATATTTATTTCATCAATTTCTTTAGGGGAAACAATTCCTATTCCATAACTTATCGCATTTTCTTTAATTTCAGAAAATAAGATCTCTCGCTCTTTTTCGCTTAGTTTTTTTGAATCATTTATCTTTTCGTTTTTATAATTTTTAGGCAAAATTACTGCGGAAGCAACAACTGGTCCACATAAAGGTCCTCTCCCCGCTTCATCACATCCGGCAATATTTATTATATTTTCATTATAAAAATCATCTTCAAATGTTAGCATCTTCCACTCTTTCAATTGTAAATTTACCAATTATTCCGTTTCTAAATTCATTTAAAATAACTTTGATTGTTTTTTCATTATCAACTTGGTTATCTTTATTAATAAAACCTCTTTTTTTAGCAATTACTTCTAAAATATATTCATCTTTATCTAATAAAGTAAAATCAGTTTTATAACGTAAATTAAATTCCTTTAAATAATATTTTTTTATAAAAGACATTAATGAAGTAAAAAGTTCATCTAAAGGAAGAATCTCTTCTTTAATTGTTCCTAGCAATGCAAGATTTATCGCACTTTTTTTATCTTTAAATTGAGGGAGTAATATTCCTGGAGTATCCATAAGTTCAAAATTTTTATTTACTTTAATCCATCGCACTGATTTAGTTACACCTGGCTCATTTTTTGATAGAGCAATACTTTTTTTAGCCATTAAATTAATAAATGTTGATTTTCCAACATTAGGTATTCCAACAACCATCGCTCTAATTGATACGTTTTTGATTCCTTTTTTTAAATATTTTTCTTTTTTTTCGTCAATATAAATATTTATTAAATTTAAAATATCATTAATTACTTTTTGATTTTTAAAATCGACAATCAAAGCTAAGTCATTATCTTTAGATAATTTTTCTTTCCGTTTTAAAGATTCTTCTTCATCACTTAAATCTTCTTTAGTTAATAAAAAAACCTTCTTCTTATCTTTAATTATATCCATTAGATATGGATTATAGGACGAAAGAGGGATTCTAGAATCTAATAAGACTATAACAAAATCGACTAATTTAAGTTTTTCACTTATTAAATTAGAGGCTTTTTTCATATGTCCTGGAAACCAGTGAATATTTTTAATACTTTTATTTTCCATAAATTAATTTATTATAAAAAATAAGATGGGTTTATCCCATCTTATTTTTAAATAATTATTTAAGAATTTGTTTAATTCTTGCAGATTTACCACTTCTTTGTCTAAGGTAATTGATTTTATTTCTTCTAACTTTACCTCTTTTAACAACTTCAATCTTAGTGACGTTTGGTGAATGTAATGGGAAGATTCTTTCAACACCAATACCGCTAGAAATTTTTCTAACTGTAAATGTTTCATTAACTCCGCCACCTCTTCTAGCCATAACTACACCTTCAAAAATTTGAATTCTAGTTTTGCCATTTTCAGTAATTCTAACGGAAACTTTAACAGTATCACCGCTTGAGAATACAGGGACGTCATCTCTTAATTGAGTAGAAGTGACTTCTTAAACTAAATTTTTATTCATCGTTACTTTCCTCCTTATTTTCGTTCTCTTAGTGTTCATATATAATCTTAATAAATATAGCGGACCACTCGTATCATTTTTTAAATAATATTCTTAAAAAATGCTTTAATATTTTATATAAATTCCTTCTTAAAGTAAAGAAGATTTCATCTATGGGTCGTCTTTTTTAATCATTAAGAATAAAAAAATTTTTTATTTTAAATAAAAATAATCTAAATTTATTATCTGTTAAGTAAAATTGCTTGACACCAATAATATTTTTCTTTATTATTATGCATGTTGAATTTAATTATTAAAAGGAGAATATAAAATATGGCAGTTAAAATTAGATTAACAAGAATCGGTAGACATAAAGATCCTATTTATAGAATTGTTGCTGCTGATCATAAATATGCTAGAGATGGAAGATATATTGAACAAGTTGGTTATTATGACCCATCAAAAGGTATTGAAAATGCAACTTTAAATGAAGAATTAGTTATTAAATGGTTAAATCAAGGCGCTCAATATAGCGATACTATTAAAGCAATCTTAACTAATAAAGGTTTAATCAAAAAAGCTAAAGAAAATAGAGGCGAAGTTCTTAAAAAGGCTAAAGTTACAAAAACAGCTTCTCCAAAAAAAGAAGAAACAAAAAAGAAAGCCACTAAAAAAGTAGCTAAGAAAAAAATTGAAGAAGCTCCAGTTGAAAAAGCTGAAGTCAAGGAAGGAGAATAATAATTAATATGGATTACGTTAAATTAATCCACTCAATTATTG
>CALVMY010000068.1 GCA_944349405.1 uncultured Bacilli bacterium
CCCAAAGATAATAAATAACCATATATTTCTTTAGAAAATATAGACGCTGAATGTTCAAAGGAATGAGGAATAAGTTCTATAAAAAGTAATGAAGTAATCATTCCAATTGCAAAAGTCATAAAAAAAGAACTTATATTTTTGTTTACCTTTTTAAATAAAAAAGGGAAAATTGAACCTAAAAAAGTAGGAAAAAGAGTTCCGATAAAAGAAAAAATATACAAATATAATTCGCTCATGTTTTAAATTTTACTACTTTTTCTTTATAATAAAAAATATTATGAAAATAGTTATTATTGGCTCATCTTCAAGTGGCTTATTCTTAAGCTTATATTTAAAAATATTCAATAAAAATTTGGATGTTTTAGTGATTGAAAAAAATAACATAATCGCTAAAAAAATGTATGCAACAGGTAATGGAAGATGCAATATTACAAATTTATTAATCGATGAAAATTTTTCTTTTAATTCAATCGAAACTTTTAATATATATAAAGAATTTGATTCGATATCTATTATTAATTTTTTAAAAGATAAATTAGGTATTTATACGATAAATATCGATAATTACATTTATCCTTTTTCTTTAAGTGCTAAATCTTTTGTTGATCTTTTAATAAATAAAGCCGAAGAATATGGCATTAAATTTAATTTAAACGAAGAATTTATTGATTATAAAAAAGAGAACGGCAAATTTATAATTAAAACCGATAAGAATATGTTTTCAAGTGATTATTTAGTTTTTGCCAGCGGAAATTCTTCTTCTCCAAAACTCGGGGAAGGACTAAATATTTTAAATTGTTTAAAAAATCATTCTTATTTAATAAGCGATATTAAAGCAGGATTGACACCTTTAAAAATTAACGAAAAAATAAATGAAATTGAAAACGAAAGATTAAAAACGAATTTAACTTTATTTATTAACAATAAAAAATATTATAGTGAAAAAGGAGAAGTACTTTTTAAAAACGATCGATTAAGTGGAATCGTATCTTTTAATATTTCCTCGATTATAAAAAGGTATTTATTAAAAAATAAATCTAACAATATTTATTTATCTTTGGATTTTCTTCCTGAAATTAATGAAGATGAATTAACTTTAATTCTTGAAAAAAATCAAGAAATTTTAAAGGAAAAATATTTAAACGGCATTTTTTCTTATAAAATTTCTAAATTTTTAAATAAAAAAATAGCCAACAATAATATCAAGAAAGATTATCCAAAAATTTCTAAACTTGTTAAAAACATTAAATTTAATTATAAATATGATGATGATTTTATTAATTCACAAGTTAGTGTTGGAGGATTAGAATTTTCAAATTTAACAGATGATTTAATGTCAAAAAAAGAAAAAAATCTCTTCTTTGTAGGAGAGATGTTAAATGCGGATGGTTTATGTGGAGGCTATAATATCTCTTTTGCCTTTGCTTCTTCAAAAAAAGTTGGAGATTTTATTTTGAAGAATCTTTAAATGGATACTTTCTTCTTTCAACTGATATTTTGTTATTGTCGTCTAAATAAATAACCGCATAGCTTCCATAATTATCATCTCGAGGATATGTCATCGAACCAGGATTAATCATAATTGTTTTTTCATTCATTACGCTTGTAGAAAAACGATGGGTATGCCCATATATAAAGATATCAGCATTAATATCTTTGACATATTTTTTTCTTTGAGTATTAAATTTTAAACCATCACCATGTTCTAAATGAATAGTTAATCCATTTATAGTTAAATTTCTAATTTGAGGAAATTCACTGCTATAATCATTATTTCCCTTGACGGCTAAAAATGGAGCAACCAAGTAATCTGGAATACAATAATCACCTAAATGAAATAAAAAATCAGCATCGTATTCTTTGTTTTGAATATCTAATAATGGCTGATAAGAACCGTGTGTGTCGCTAATTGCTACTATTTTTATCATGGTATTATTATAGACACTAAAAAACTAATTGTCATATTGTAAATAAATGTCTATTATTTATGGGTATGAGAAAATATGACCTCGAAGAACAAAAGAAAACGCCTTATTTAGACGCTTATAAAAAATACCTTGCTTTAAAAACGACTGCTTTTGATGTTCCTGGTCATCATCAAGGAAAAATTAGAACTGATTTTAATAAAGTTTTTGGACCTACGATTTATAGGTCAGACGTAAATGCACCACGTGGAATGGATAATCTTTGCCATCCAACGGGTGTTATAAAAGAAGCTCAAGAGCTATTTGCCAAAGCCTGTGGAGCTACATATGCGAAATTTTTAATAAACGGAAGTAGTGAAGGCAATCTTATAATGCTTATGGCTGCTCTAAAGGCAAAAGATAAAATATTAATGCCTAGAAATGTTCATAAATCTGTAATAAACGGCCTTGTTTTAAGTGGAGCAATTCCGATATTTGTCATGCCTGAAATCGATAATAATACTGAAATTGTAAACCAGATTTCTTATAAAGCTCGGAAGGATGCAATTGACAAAAATCCTGATGCTAAAGCGATTTTTATTATAAATCCAACTTATTATGGAGCTACATGTAATATCAAAAAAATTGTTGATTATGCTCATTCAAAAAACATGATTGTTTTAGTTGATGAAGCTCATGGTTCACATTTTTATTTTTCATCTCATTCACCAGTTACGGCAATGGAAGCTGGTGCAGATATGAGCACTCTTTCAATTCATAAAACGGGTGGTAGTTTAACACAATCTTCTGTTTTGCTTATTAAAGGAAATCGTGTACCACGTTATGACGTTGTAAAAACATTTAATTTATTCACAACTACATCACCATCATCTTTATTGATCGCTTCATTGGATTCAGCGAGAAAATATTTAGTATTTAATGGTTCGAAAAATATTTATCGAATTATAAAACTTGCTAAAGAGGCGATAGAAAGAATTAATAAAATTAAAGGTTTTAAAGCTCATGGTAAAGATTATTTTAAACTTAATGAGGCTTATGATTATGATGAAACAAAAGTTGTTGTTGAATTAGATAATTTATCATTAACTGGTTTTGAACTTTATAAGCTTTTAAAAGATAAATATAATATCCAAATTGAACTTGGGGAAACTTATATTTTTTTGCTGCTTTTTACTGTAGGTTCAAAAAAAGAAGATGTTGATAAAATCGTTTTAGCTTTAGAGAAAATTTCAAAAAAATATTATAAGGAAAACATGGTTTATCCTTCACATCATTATTTAAATGATTCATTTCCTCCCTTAGTTTTAAGACCTAGAGAAGCTTATCATGCTTCTTTAAAAGTCGTTAAATTAAAAAATGCTTTAAATAAAATTTCAAAAGAAATGATTATGACCTATCCTCCTGGAATCCCTGTTATTATTCCCGGAGAAAGATTTACTCAAAATGTTATTGATGAATTAATTTATTTTAAAAAGATTAAAGCAAATATTTTAAGTGATTTTGAAGGCGTTAATGAAGTAAGTGTTGTAGATGAAAAGTTATTAAATAAAAAAGAATAATTTAAAACCCCCTTTACTAGTATTTTGTCTAGCAAAGGGGGTACATCTTTATCTGGGGCGAAATACCGGGATCGAACCGGTGAATGCTTGGTTCACAGCCAAGTGAGTTAACCGCTTCTCCAATTTCGCCATTCCGTTTAATGCTTAAATATTATAGCGAAAGAAGGTACTCAATTCAAATACTTTTGCTAGTTTTTTTCTAACTTTTATGATGTCATCATTTGAAATGTATCCAATTAATAAACTAGAATTATCATCATGATTTTTGTAATTTATGATTACTTCTTTTTCGTTATAATTGGCATAACAGTATTTACACATTGATAAACATGAATTATAAGCGCCAATATCAACAGTTTTAAGGCAATTACAATAAGAATTATTAGAATTTCTGACATTTTTAGAAGAAATCTTTATAAATTTATTGTGTTTTTCTAATATTTCTAAAATGAATTCTTGATCAAAACAAGAGCCTTTGTTA
>CALVMY010000069.1 GCA_944349405.1 uncultured Bacilli bacterium
TTTGTGCTATGGCTGATCACGTTTTACATATTAAAAACGGAACAATAATTAAAGAAGAATTTAACCCAACTCCTACTCCAATCGAAAATATAGAATGGTAAAGATATGAGCGGCAAAACCTATTTCAAATACCTTTTTAAATCGATTAAAGAAAATTTTTCAAGACTTTGTGCTATTTCCTTGATAATTTTATTAGGAACAGGTTTTATTGTCGGGCTTCAATCTAGTGGTCCAGATTTAAAAGCAACTGTAAATTCATATTTTAATGAAACAAATTTTTATGATATTTCAATTCAATCAAACATTGGTTTAAATTCAAACAGTGAATATATAATTAAAGACCAAATTAACAATATTGAAAGAATCGATTCTTTTTATCAAGTTGATCAATTTGTTTATAAAAACGAAACAAAACAGGAAGGAAGAATTATTTATAAAGATTTAGTTAATAGCGGAATAGATGAATTTAATTTAATTGATGGAAGAATGCCAAGATATGAAGATGAATGTCTTGCATTACAAACTTATAATGAATCAAATTTTGAAATCAGCGATATTATAACTTTCAATGATTATAATTTTAGAGTTGTTGGAATAGTAAAAGATCCTTCTTATTTATCACATAACGTTGAAACAACTACTATAGGAAGCGGAAATTTAGATGGAGTTATTTATATTGATAGTGGAATCCAAAAAATTGAAGAATTTGAAACTCCAACTATTATTAAAATGACTTTTAAAAAAGAAAATATTGAATCTACTTTTGATGAAAGCTACGATAAATTTATTGATGATAAAGTTGAAGAAATAAACGACCTCAAAGAAGAAATAATCGAAGATCAAACTCAATATTTAAAATACGAAATTAAAGTTGAAGTTGAAAAAGTTGTTATAGAAGAAATGCGTAACGAGCTTAAAGACCAGATTCCAAATATCACTGATGCAATGCTTGATTTATTAATTAACTCCTATAAAGAAGGCGATGATTTTAAAAACTTAGTTAATAAACAAACGGAAACTCAATTTAAAGAAATGTTTGCTGAAACAACACCATCGTTATATGTTTTAACAAGAGATGAAAATCAAAGTTATGCCACTTTTAAAATTGATAGTGATAAAATTGTTGCTTTAGCAGCTGTTTTCCCAATATTTTTCTATGGTATAGCACTACTTGTTTCAATTACATCAGTTACTAGATTAGTCAATAAAGACCGTTCTCAAATCGGTACATTAAAATCTTTAGGCTATAGCAAAAGAAAAATATATGGAAAATATTTATTTTTTGGACTATTAACTTCAATAATTGGAACTCTTTTTGCTATTGCGACCGGTCTTTTCTTACTTCCAACTGTAATTATTAATATTTACGGCTCGCTTTATAATATCTTTAACATTGTATTTGTTTTTGATACATTTAGCGTTCTTTTATCATCACTTTTAATGATTGTTTTAATTATTTTAACTATTACAGTTATTTCATTTAATGTTTTAAAAGAAAATAGCGCTTCATTATTAATTCCTAAAGCTCCAAAAGCAGGTAAAAAAATATTATTAGAAAGAATTACTTTTATATGGAAATTATTAAAATTTAAAACTAAATCAATGCTTAGAAATGTTTTTACCTTTAAAAAGAATTTAATAATGATGCTTATAGGAATCGGAGGATGTACCGCTATCTTATTAACCGCATTTGGTTTATCTGATTCATTAAGTGTTATTAATACCGATCAGTTTGAAAAAATTATTAAATATGATTTTGTTGCTCAAACTAATAACATCGAAGAATCAAAAAAACTATTTGATGAAGATGACTTTTTAACCATACCTTCTTTATATTATGAAATAGATATAAATAAGAATTCTTCAATTTTTAAAGATTATAGTAAAGAAGATGATGTTGAGGCTTATTTATTAGGAGGAGATGAAAATTTAAAAGATGTAATTGGATTTGATGAATCGATAAAATTTGATGATGATTCAGTAATTATTAGTAAACAAATATCTCAATTACTTAATATAGAAAATGGTGATTATATCTATATAAATATTACTCCTTCTTTATATTCTTCAAATTCATTTGAAGAATATGAAAATGTTCCTTTAAAAGTAAATGGAATTACAACCAATTATGTTTCTAATTATTTATATATCGGAAAAAATGTATTTAAAGATAATTTTTCAAAATTAAATATTAACTCACTTTTAATATCAACTGATTTAAAAGGAAGAGAATTAGATGATTTTATTAATAAAATAAGTGATGATCCTTTAATAGCATCACTTTCAACAACTTATTCAACTAGAAATATCTATTCAAATATTTTAGATAACTTAACCTCAGTTGTTATTTTATTAGTATTCCTTTCTGGAGCTTTAATCTTTGTTGTTATTTATAATTTAGTAGATATTAACATCGATGAAAGAGTTAAAGAAATTGCAACCTTAAGAGTTAATGGCTATACAAAAGGAGAATCTCTTTATTATATTTATAAAGAGATCATCTTTATGAGTGTTATAGCAATTTTAATTGGACTACTTTTAGGATATTTCCTTCATATTTTTGTTATAAATACGATTTCTAGTGTTGGATTATTTTTAGGAGACACTATTTTCTATCAATCTTATTTATATACAATTGCTATTGTTGTAATATTTATTGCTATAACTGCATTAATCTTTATTCCTAAAATAAACAAAATAAAAATGAATGAAGTTTTAAAATCAGTTGATTAATTTAATTAATATAAATATTAATACCGCTTTCCTATTTCATCAGTTATTTAGATATCACCAACCATAAATTTTATAGCCAAAATAATTCCATTTATAAATTTAAAAAAGGATGGCTGTCGCCCACCATCCAATTCATATTAACGAGGTTCTCATAGAAACCTTAATCTTGTCTACTTATCTCTTTATTTAAATTGTCACTTAATT
>CALVMY010000070.1 GCA_944349405.1 uncultured Bacilli bacterium
GAATTTGCTCTTTGTAATAAAGAAAGCTCAATTCCTCTAACTTTAAAATTTAGTTTTTCTTCAACTAGTGAAGCTAAAAAAGAAGCAACTCCGCCTAAAGAATGATGATTAAATTCATCTTTTTTTGAATTGGCTTGATAAATTAATTTATTATTTTTATCTTTAATTCCTTCACTAACTACGACTAAGCAGTGTTTTTGTTTTGAATAGATTTCATTAACTTTATTTAAAAACTCCTCAATTTCAAAAACAAATTCTGGAAGATAAATTAAATCAACCTTTATATTATAATCTTCTAAAATTTTAGAAGAAGCAGTAAGCCATCCAACATTTCTTCCCATAACTTCGATAATATTTACCCTTCCATTTTTATAAGAAGCATCGTCATTATAAACATTGATAATTGAATTAATAACAAATTTTGCGCTTGAAGGGAAACCAAAAGAAAAATCTGTTAGAACAAGGTCATTATCGATTGTCTTAGGGATACCGATAGTATCGCATTTATAATTATTTAATTTTAGATATTGGTCAATTTTATAAATTGTATCCATCGAATCATTTCCGCCATTATAAAAGAAATATCTGATGTTATATTTTTTAAAGATTTCTAATATTTTTTTATAATCAGTTTCATCTTCTTCAATCTTTTTTAATTTATAGCGGTTGCTTCCAAAAAAAGCCCCACTAGTATTTTCTAACTTTTTATAATTTTCATGATTAGAAGGATCGATTTCAATTAAATCTTCATTTAAAAGACCTTCTATTCCATAATGCATACAAATAATCTTGTCAATTTTGTCTTTATGTTTATTAGCTTGTTTTATTAAACCTAAAAAAGAAGTATTAATAACGCTAGTTGGACCGCCACTTTGTCCATATAAAATATTAGCTTTTTTATCGAACATCACTTAATTTTATAAAAATAAAATTTATAAAGAAAGTAAATTTGAAAGATGTTAGAATAATTGAGGTTATGAAAAAAGTTATTGTATGTGATGTTGATGGAACAACTTTAAAATCTGGGGAGAGAGTCTTTAAGGACAATATTAAAAAAGCTTTCAGAAAAATCTTAGATGATAAATCTTATTTAGTGGTTGCTAGTGGAAGAACATATCGCAATTTATATAAGATTTTTGATTATAATAAAAATGTAATTTATATAGCTGAAAATGGAAATCAGATTGTATTTAATGAAAACATTTTAAAAATTAATAAATTTGATAAAGAAAAAGGAATCGAAATAATTAAATATCTTTATTCTTTTAAAAAAGATTTAATTGCGATATTAATTTCAACTCCTGATGAGGCAATTTATTATGAAGAAAATAATATCTATATCGATGAAGAAGAGACTCCTCGTTATAAAGATATAGATTTAAATAAGTTAATTAAATATTTTGATAATAAAGAGATTATCAAAATATCTATTTTTAAAGAAAAGATGGATGATTTATTTTATAAAATATATCATTCTTTAAATGAAAAATTTGATAATATTGAAGTTTTTGATGCTAATAATCGATGGATTGATATATCTAATAAGAATGAAAACAAAGGTCAAGCCGTTAAATTTGTTTTAGATAAGTTTAAAATTAATGAGCTTCCTTTATATGTATTTGGGGATGGTGAAAATGATATTTCGATGTTAAAGTTAACAAAGAATAATTATTGCCCAATTGATGCTTTAGATAATGTGAAAAATATTGTTAATCATCAATATGTTCATTTTGATGAAGTGATTTTTTCTCTTTTTGAATAATAATTTGTTTATAAACTAATATTGTTGCTATAGAAATTATTGCTCCTTCAAATAAACCGGCTAAACAATCAGTAAAATAATGGTGAAGAAGAGCGATTCTAGAAAGCATTACTAAAAAAGCAATTATGCTAAAAATAATTGAATAAGCTAAATGGGTTTTATTTTTGCATTTTTCAATAAATATAAAATAAAATAAAAATGTTAATGCTCCAGAGGAAACTATTGTTGAATGTCCGCTAGGAAAAGAATATCCATCAATATAAAATCCAACAGGTTCGATATTAAAATATACAAATGGACGATCTCGAGTAAAAATATTTTTAAATACCAAATCATTTAATAAATAACCTACTATTAAACTAATAAACATTAAAATTCCAATTATTCGATTTTCTTTTTTAAATAAAAACATTAAGGAGATTACAAAAAAGAAAATAAAGAAACAAGAAAATATCGTCATCCATTCAACCCAACTTTCATTTTCAATAAAATTTTTGAAAAAATTTGAGATTGATTCATCAAATGAGTTGTTCATATCTAATAAAATCTTCATATCTTTATTATATTTGTTAACAAAAATATTTTACATTCATTTTTAATAATTAAATTTATAAATCTTTAAAAATAACGATACTTATCGAATATTTTTAAGATGTAAAATATTCTTTACAAATCTGTAAAGATAAATGTAAAGATATATTTTCTTTATTTTTTTATTTTCTTACATAAACTTTAAGTAGATAAGCAAAAAGTAAGGCCTAAAAAGTTTATCAAAAAAATTAAAATTTAAAGAGGTAAATATTTATGAGTTTAGAATTAGGCAAAAGATTTATTGAATTTAGAAAAAGAAACAATCTTTCTCAAGAAGAATTAGCTAATAAACTTAAAGTTTCAAGACAAAGTATTTGTAATTGGGAAAGCGGAGATTCTTCCCCATCGATTGATTATCTTCAAGATATGGCTAAATTATACAATGTAACAATTGATGATTTAATTAATGTAAATAAACCAATTGATGATTGTTATAAAAATAAAAAAGAAAATAATTCATATGTTCATGTTTCAAAAAAGGGAATCTTTATTAACGATAAAGATGATGATGATTTTATCGCAATTGATAAAAATGGGATAAATATTAATGGGAAAAAACACTTTTCTGATGATGATGAACAATACGATTTTGTTAATGATGAAGGTGAATGGAAAGTAACTTATAACCAAAAAGCAAAGAATCGTAAAATTATTAAAAAAGCTGCTAGTTTATCGATAGGGCTTAGTGCTCTTTTAATAACTGTTATATATGTAATATTAGGTATTTTAAATAGTGATTTATGGGTAAAAATGTGGCCTTTATTTTTTATAATTCCGATATCTAGTGGATTAATTAGAACTTTTGGTTTAAAAAGAAGTAATGAATTTCCAATTGTTTTTATTGTTTTAACAACTTATTTTTTCTTAGGAATGTGGCTCCCAAATAATAGTGGATGGCATCCTTATTGGGTTATTTTCTTTGCAATTCCTATTTATTACACAATTTCTAATTCAATTAGGTCAATAATAAAAGAAAAAAAGAAGAACTCCTATTTAAAAGATTCTTCTAAAGACACTATTGAAGTAAAAATTGAAGATGATGACTAAGATGAAGAAGACAAAAAAGAAGATTAATAAATAAAAGGGGCTGTAAAGAAACTCAATAGTTTCAAGAGCCTCTTTTTTTATATTTATAGTTATCTTTGAATCTTTCGTTAACTTCTTTATTTTTATATTTTCTTCTTTTTTGTAATATTTTAAATGTTGGTTTTTTGAATTGTTCTGGTTCCGTTTGAATTAAGCCTATATCTATGCGGGCTCCTCCCAGAAACATAATGTTCCCAATTTGCTGGCTTAACAAAACCTTTAATTTTATTGTCATCCATAAATATATAATTTTCCTCAGAACCATAACCTGAATCTGCACAAATTTTAGAAGGCAAGGAACCATACATTAATTTGTAGTGATTAAAAGTTTGGCAAAAATCGTCTATATCGTTTCTAGATTGAGTTACGATAAAAGAAGTTATTAAATAATTGAAACGGTAATTTGCGTTGTATAAGCTGCATGCATTGATGAACCCAATCCAGCATAGTAATCGTCTTTTAAACACATTGCAGTTGCATCATAATCAGTTTTATAAAAGGAATTTCTATTAGGGCCACAAATCTCTTCTTTTGACTCATAATCTAAAATTTTTTCTAAATATTTAAGCAATAAATTACAATCTTTTTTAAATTTTTTCTTTTTTTGCTCAGGAATTTCCATTTTTGAAAATTCTTGAATCTTTTTTGCCAAATAAGTCGATGAAATAAGAGAATCTTTAACAATATCTGTTTTAAAGTCTTATTGGTCAAAAATAATTTTTACTTTATTTGTTGTTCTTTTATGAAATGTAATTGGCTTCCAAACAAATTTATATTTGTTACAATCAGCTTCAAATTTTGTTTCATCAATAAAAGCATAGTCATGTAAATTCAAGTCCATTTCGTCAGCAATTTGCTTTGTTATTAAAGCAAATATTTCATCAATATTTGGTTTTATGGCTTTATTTATGAAATCACCAAAAATTTAATGAGTGGACATTTCATTTTCCATTAAATAACGATATCTTAAATCATATTTACAAGAATCTTCTAATTCTCTTAATGTTGATGATTTAAAGGCAAAAGAATAAAGAATTGTTGCAAATAAATTATCTAATTTATAACCAGGCCTACCTGTGCTATATGATTTAAAAATAAACTTTTCGATACTAGATTTTTAATAATTCGATAAATTTATCCAAATGCTTAGCCTCTTGATCATCAAAGGTTAAGCAAATTGGTAAAAAGACCTTCTTAATGATAAAAATAACTCATAGATTATGTATCTCGACATTACATATTCTATCAAAAAAGCCTAAGGTTTTATGTCCTTAAGCTTTTTATTTTATTTTATTTGAGTTTCTTTACAGCCCCTTTTATTTAATGTATTTCACCATTTAAGAAAGCTTTTAAAACTGCTCCTAATACCTCAATTGATCTATTATCATAGCCATCATTATTAATAATTAAGTCTGCATAATATTGTGATGGTCCAATAATTTCTTCATACATTGGTTGAACGGTAGCAAAATATTGGCTAAGAATATTTTCTCTAGTACGTCCTCTTTCGATGATGTCTCGATCCATTCTTCTTATCAATCTTCTTTCTCTTGAAGCGTTAATAAAGACTTTTAAATCGCCTAAATCCCTTACTTTTTTATTAACTAAACCCATAATTCCTTCAACAATAACTAATTTTTTAGGCTCGATATGTTCAGTTTTATTGCTTCGATTATGATTTACATAATCATAAAGTGGTTTATCGATTGGTCTATCATTTTTTAAATCATTTAATTGAACAAACATATATTTCCAATCAAATGCTTTAGGATGATCAAAATTTTGTTTTTTTCTTTCTTCAAGAGTCATGTCACTCAAATCCTTATAATAATCATCAATCGAAAAGTGAGCGACATTTTCTTTTCCGATTATTTTTATAACTTCATTAATGACGTAAGTTTTTCCACTTGAAGAACCTCCGCCAACTAAGATTAATTTTGCCATTTTTACGTGCCCTTTCTTATTCTATTATTTTTTGTCTAAATAAAGTAGATTTTTTTATTTAATATTTATTTTATTTTTATTTAATGAGAGAATATAGCACGTGAAGAAAGGAGTCTACTTATGGAGTTTAAAATTATTGTTGATTCTTCTTCAAATTTAACGAAAGATTATTTAGATAACGAAAAAGATATAGGATTTGCAGTTGCACCTTTAACTATTAGTTTTGATGGTAAAGAATATGTTGATAACGAAAAGTTAGATGTTCATCAAATGCTTATAGATTTATCTAAAAGCAAAGATCACGCAAAATCATCTTGTCCATCACCTCAAGATTTTTTAAATCATTTAGATGGAGCAACATATTATTTTATTTATACAATTTCTTCTAAATTATCAGGTTCATTTAATAGTGCTTTAATTGCAAAAGAGAGTTCATCTATTAAAAAAGATAATGTTTTTGTTTTAGATTCAAAACTTGTATGTGGAAGTATTGAAATGATGGTTATTAAAACCGTTGAATTAATTAAACAAGGTTTAAGTTTTGAAAAAATTAAAGAACAAATGGTTAAATTTAGAGATTCAATGAATTTATTATTTATCTTAAATAAATATGATAATCTTGTTAAAAACGGAAGAATGTCAAAAGTCGTAGCATTTGTTGCTAATTTAGCAAATATTAAACCTCTTTGTTATGGTGAAGAGGGCGAAATTAAAATTAAAGAAAAGATTAGAACGGTTGGAGGAGCTTTAAAGCGTTTAGTTTTTAATATTGGGAAGATGTGTAAAGATGTCTCTTCAAGAGTTTGCATAATTTCTTATACTGAATGTGAAGAAGTTGCTATAGAGTTAAAAGAAATGATTAAAAAAGCTTATAACTTTAAAGAAGTAAAAATCGTTCCAAATCGTGGTTTAGCTGCTTTTTATTCACTTGAAGGTGGCATAATTTGCTGTTTTTAAATACACTTAATTTTTTAAAAGATTATAATATATAGCGTTATTCGTTTCTTATGAAAAATTTTTTAAGAGGGAAACATAAATTTGAAATAAGACCGGTTGCTTTTATTTGCATCGCTTTTTTATTAGTAATCTTTATAGGATCCTTACTTTTGCGGGCTCCTTTTTCTTTAAATGAAGGTGTAAATGTAGATTATATCGATGCATTATTTACTTCAACTTCGGCAACTTGTGTTACAGGACTTGTTTCTTTACCTAATGGTTCGGTCGCTGATACATATAACATTTTCGGAAGAATAGTAGTTGCAACTTTAATTCAAATTGGTGGATTAGGAGCCGCTACTTTAGCAATGTCATTTATTTTGATTATTTCTTCAAATTTATCGATGAATCAACAAACTCTTATTAAAGAAAGCTGGAATATTTCATCTTTTAAAGGTTTAAAAAAGATATTCTATTATAATTTTTTGATAACTTTTATTGCCGAATTTGTTGGGGCAATTTTATTATTTTTTGATCTATATTTTTTACATGGCGATGTTGTAAAAGGGGTTGATGATGCTTTTGGTCATGCCTTTTTCCTTTCAATTAGTGCTTTTAATAATGCTGGTTTCGATATTTTTGGAAGTACATCATTAATTAATTTTTCAAATGATGTATTCTTAAATTTAATTATTTCATTACTTATTATTTTTGGTGGATTAGGTTATTTAGTCATTATTGATATAATTAGTAAAAAATTTAAATTTAAAAAATTAAGTTTACATTCTAAGGTTGTAATTTCAATGACTTTATTTTTAATTATCGTTGGAACTTTAACTATTTATTTAAGTGAAAATATGGCTCATTTTATTAATAATAATGAAAAAGCCGGGATGAATTTTTTAGAATCTTTCTTCCTTTCAGTATCAACAAGAACTGCTGGATTTACTACTTATAATCTTTATGATGCTCGAATAGCTTCAATATTATTAATGAATATATTAATGTTTGTTGGTGCTTCTCCTGGAGGTACAGGCGGAGGTATTAAAACGACTACCGCTTTTGCTTTATTTATGAGAATAAGAAGTGGATTTGACGGAAAACATCCACATGCTTTTAAAAGAAGTATCTCAAAAGATACCGTTCAAAAAGCATTTACACTTTTTTTCCTCTCAGTTTTATTCCTTTCATTCTTTATAGTTTTAATTTTTGCTTTTGAAGGCGGAAATATTGAAACCGGTGATAAGACTTTCGATTCTTTAGATTATGTTTTCGATGCATTTAGTGCATTTGCAACAGTTGGACTTTCAACAGGAGTTACACCATTTTTTAGTGTCGGTAGTAAAATTTGCTTAATTTTATTAATGTATATTGGACGTATTGGTCCTATGTCAATCTCACTTTCATTATTCAAACTTAAAAGAAATAATAAGCGGAATTATGTCGATGAAGAATTACCAATTGGTTAATCAGGAGGATAAATTATATGAGTGATAAGGCTAGTATTGGAATTATTGGTTTAGGTAGATTTGGATTTTCTTTAGCAGTGGAACTTGCTAGTAAAGGAAAAAGCGTCATCTGTGTTGATAAAGATGAAAAGAAAGTTAAAGAAATATTGAATTATACTGATTATGCTTATGTGAGCGAAGATTTAACTAAAGAAACTTTAGAAGAATTAGGCTTTCAAGAATGTGAAACAGTAGTTGTTTGTATTGGCGAAAAGATTGACGTTTCAATTTTAACTACTTTAAACGTTATCTCTTTAGGAGTTAAAAAAGTTATTGCTAAAGCAGGCAGTGAAGAACAAGGTCGTGTTTTAGAAAGACTCGGTGCCGAAGTAATTTATCCTGATAAAGATAGTGCTGATCGTTTAGCAAAAAGAATTTTATCTCATAATATCCTTGATTTTATTTCGCTTAATGAAAATATTGAAATTGTTGAAATTACAATTCCAAAAAGATATGTCGGAGTTAAATTAGCTGATAGCGATATAAGAAAAAAATTCAATTTAAATATTGTTGCTATCGAAAGAGATGAAGAGATCGATATTAACATTTCTCCTAATTATGTTTTTGAAGAAAAAGATGCAATAGTA
>CALVMY010000071.1 GCA_944349405.1 uncultured Bacilli bacterium
GAAGTAGTCCAAATTCAGGAACATAACCAATAATTGAACCAAATAAATCAAGCATTCCAGAATTTCTATTACATTTTGCTCCTAAAACTGAATTAGCAAAAACAACAGCGCTTGATTCTGCCCAAGATAATATATCTCCTTTTTTTGGCCTGTTACCACATTCGTCTAAATAACAAGTACAGGAGAATGATTTTCTATCTACTAAACCAGCCTTTAGCATTTGTTCGGTATATTCTTCTTGTTTACCATATAAAATTTTATTAAAAACAATTTTTTCTAATAAATTACATTTAACATTTTCATAGTCTAAAGGTGCTGGATCGCAAGTAAATCCACCCTCAGCTTTTAAACCTTCTTTATTTATTTCATCCATTGTTTTAAAAAGAGGTCTTAAGAGAGGTATTCCAAAAGACGTTACTAAATGCCCTTCTTTATGAGTAACTGGAACCATTCTTTTTGCACCAAAAATATCACCAAAAAGAACAAGCGTTTCCATCATTTTTTTAAGAGTTTCGCCTTTTTTGCCTTCTAAAATGTCAATTTGTTCTTGAGTTAACTCCATTTTGTAATCAATCATAGTTTTTCTCCCTTATAATTCATTTGCAACCTTATAAGCACCCCAAATTACATTTCTTAAGTTGCCGACTTTATCGGCATCACCGACTAAATGTATATGAGATTTTTTCTTTGACAATGGATTAGGAATATATCCAACAGAATAAATTACACTATCATAAGAAATTGCATATTGAACACCATGAATATCAACGGCAATAACTGCTTTATCGGTAATTTCTTTAACAGTAGTATCCACGTGAACTTCGGTTTTATGAAGTTTGAAATAATCCCTTAAATATGATGAATTTGCAAGACACAATCCTCTAACACACATTAAATCTTGTTTCATTTCAATAATAACTACTTCTTTCCCTTGTCTTGATAAATCATAAGCGATTTCACAGCCTGTCAATCCTCCGCCAATAATAACAACTTTATTACCAACTTGAGTTTTATCTCTTAAATAAGATAATGCCTCGATTGCTCTTTCTTCGCCAGGTACATTAAGTTTTCTTGTTTTTGCGCCATTAGCAACAATAACTTCGTCTTCTTTTAAAGTAGAAATATCTTCAATAGAGGTATTGAGTTTAACTTCAACACCTAATTTTTCCATTTGTCTTTCATACCACTTAATAAGTTTTTTATCGTTATCTTTGAAATCAAAATTTGAAGCTTCACAGAAAACGCCACCTAAATGATCTGTTTTTTCATAAATTGTAACTTTATGGCCCCTTAAAGTTGCGACTCTAGCAGCCTCCATTCCTCCAATACCACCACCAATAATCGCGATATTTTTAACTTTTTTTGCCTTTTCAATATGATTTTTACTATTCATTGTCTCAGGATTTAATGCACATCTAGACATATGTTGAACATCGCTAAATGCTTGATCGTTTGCAACACCTTTATAATGAGCCATAGTAAAACAACCATTATGGCAATGGATACAAGGCATAATATCTTCCAATTTGTCTTCAATAACTTTACTAACCCATTCAGGATCGGTTAAGAATTGTCTTGCTACACCCATTGCGTCAATTTTTCCATTTTTAATTGCTTCACTAGCAACACCCAATTCCATCTTTCCAGCACATACTAAAGGAATGCTCACAGATTTTTTAAGTTCAGCGACATCTTCTAAGTTACAGTTATTTGGCATATATACAGGTGGGTGTGCCCAATACCATGCATCATAAGTACCATTGTCGCAATTTAACATATCATAACCAGCATCTTGTAAATATTTTGCAGCTCTTAAAGATTCTTCTAAATCACGACCAACCTCATCATAATTATTTCCTTCTTCAGGTAAGGCGCCATGATCAAAACCCTTAGTTTTTGAGATGACTGAATATCTCAAAGAAACAGGGAAATCTTTACCACATTTCTCTTTAATAGCATGAACAACTTCTACTGGGAAACGATATCTATTAACGAAACTTCCGCCGTAACCATCTTTTCTAAAATTTGTGTATTTTAAAGTAAATTGATCCAATAAATAGCCTTCGTGAACAGCATGAACCTCGACTCCATCAACTCCAGCATCTTTTAACATTTTTGAAGTTAACGCATAAGCTTCGATAATTTCATGAATCTCTTTAACTGTTAAAGCTCTACATTTTATAGATGGATCCCATCTAGAAGGTAATTCACTTGGAGATGCACATAAATATTGAGCATCAATAATTGGTTTAGCAATAAAACTTAAAACTTTATTTTTTGCTAATATTTTCAAAGGATTTGTAATTGCAAAACTTCTACCAAAACCAGCAGTTAATTGAACAAATAATTTTGCGCCGGTTTTATGAATTTCTTCCATATAAACCTTTAATTCATCGAACATTTTCTTATTTTTATAAAGCCAGCGATTTAAAATTGTATCTTTTAAAGGGGCAATACCTGGAATAATTAAGCCAACATTATTCTGTGCTCTTTTTAAAAAGAATTGTGCAGCTTCTTTATCAAAATGATTTGGTTCCATCCAACCAAAAAGTGATGTTCCGCCCATTGGACACAAAACTATTCTATTTTTAATAGTTACGTTTCCTATTTTCCATGGGGTAAATAGAGTTTCGTATTCAGTTTTCATTATAAATTGCTCCTCAGTATTAAACTTATTAATATTATAAAATAAGTATTTAAAAAGAATAAATCATTATTTCCTTTTTAAACAAAGAAAACCGAGTGATTATTCACTCGGTTAAAGGAGAAAAATATCGTGCAATATATCGTTTTAAATATAAAACGAAAGAGAATACTTATATTGCCTTTATCTTTATTGAATTATTAATAATGTTAAGGGAGATTTAAATTTTTTACAAGCGATTTTATTATTTAACTTGAAGTTATAAATTTTTTTCCAATATAAAAAGAGTAAAGATTAATAATTAATGCATTTGGATATAAAACAATTATTTATTTTAATAATCAATTTAAAATTTCAATATTATAAATATAGATAAACAAAAAGAGGTAAATGTTATTTATGAATAACGATAAGAAAAATTAGAGAAGAGAAATTAGCAGCTTCAAAATTAGCCCATTATAAAAATAAAAAGGAAGATTTATTTTGCGCTAAATGTGGTAAAAAATTAGATTAATACAACTATTCAAAATCGCTAATTTATTTTTAAAATTTAGTATAAAGTTAAATATTTATTTATCCAATTTATCGTATTTTGTAGCTTTCCCATAGCTTTTTTCAATTGGATATTTTTTCTCGTTTTTTTCCATTTTTCGATTAATTAAATCATCTAAATTTAAATCTAGTTTTATGGCCATATCAATTACATAAACTAGAACATCAGCCAATTCATCTTTAACATCGTCAATATTGAAATTATCATCGTCCCATTGGAAACATTCTAATAATTCATTGGCCTCAATTGAAATCGATTTAGCTAAGTTTGAAGGAGAATGAAATTTATCCCAATCTCTATCTAAACTAAATTTTATTATTCTTTTTATTGTTTCTTCTTTAATCATACTTTTTTCCTTTTTAATTAATCTATATTTAGAAGTTTATACTTATTTGACGCGATAAATTTAAATTTTAAAGTGTTTTCGTTAAATGTTTTAGGAACATATACTTCAAAAAACTTATTATTTTCAGCATAAATAACATCTTTTACATCATTTAAACTTAAAATAATTTCTTTAATTTCTTTTATATCGTCGTTATTTAGTTCGTTTTTAAAACAAACAACTAAATAATCTAATCTCTCGATTTTAAAAATTACTGGTCTAGTCCCATCATTGCAACAAGCAATCATCTCATTTTCTTTTTTCATCCAACCGTTCATAATAGATCCGCCTTGAAGACCGCTATAGATATAGCGAGATATTGAATCCCGAGCTTCACTACAATGTTTCCCTTTGCCCATAGTCCAAAAAGTGTCTTCATTTTTATAGCGAGTAAAAATAAATTCATCACCAACTTTATAAAAAGGACATTCACCACTATTTGGGTCAGCACAATATTCTTTTTGCAAATCTTTATAAAGTTCTTTTCTTAAAACTGTTACTTTTACCTTATGTTGCATAATATTTTTCCTATAAATTATAGGTTTTTTGTATTTTTTAAATGTAATAAAGCCACTGTTTCAATATGATATGTTCTTGGGAACATATCAACAAAATCGATACTTTCTATATCATAATTCTTTTTTAAAATAGATAAATCTCTTGCTAAAGTTCCTACATCACATGAAATATAAACTATCTTTTTAGGATGAGAATTCAAAATGCCTTTCAAAAATTTTGGATCTAAACCTTTTCTTGGAGGATCAACAAAAACACAATCATAAGCTTTTTTTAAAATAACGTCTTTTGCATCACTAACAATAAATTTTGCATTATTAATATTGTTAATTTTAACATTTTCATTAGCATCAATGATTGCCTCTTCAACAATTTCAACACCTAAAACGCTTTTTACATATTTTGAAGCAATTAATCCAATTGTTCCAATTCCGCAATAAGCATCTAAAATTTCATATTCTTTATTTAAGTTAGCTTTTGAAATAGCCAGCGAATATAGTTTCTCACATTGATCATGATTTATTTGATAAAAAGATTTGGAAGAAATTTTAAATTTTACACCTAATAAAGTATCAAAAATATAGCCTTTTCCGTAAGCAACTTCTTCTTTTTCTCCCAAAATAACATTGGTTTTTCTTAAATTGTAATTATAAATTATTGTTGTAATTTCAGGATGAAGTTTTATTAATTCTTTAACAAAAACTCCTTTATTTTTAAAAGATTTTTCTTTTACAACTAAAACAACCATTATCTCTTTTGAATCTTTACCAACTCGAATTAGAACATGTCTTAAAATACCGCTATCTTTATCTTCATCATAAGCACTAATTTTCATTGATAGCATTAAATCTTTAATATCTTTTAAAATTGAAACATGTTCCTTGCTTTCAATTACACATTCACTAATTGGAACAATTTCATGACTTTTAAAACGATAAAAACCATATACAAGCCTTTTTTGCTTATCATATCCAAAAGGAACTTGAATTTTGTTTCGATAATAATAAGGGTCTTCCATTCCGATTATAGAAGGATTTTTAATATCAATTCTGCCGATAGTTTTTAATATTTTAATTGCTACTTTTCTTTTATATTCCAATTCTTTTTCATATAAAAGATTTTGAAAAGAGCATCCTCCACAAGCAGTGGCGCATGGACACCTAGGATTAATACGATATGGAGATAATTTAGTTAATTTCTTAATTTTTCCTATATCATAATCCTTTTTATGATATAAAACTTCGATTTCGGCTTCTTCTTCAATTAAAAGAGAAGGAACAAAATAAGTCCTTTTATTTTCATCTTTTGCAAGTCCTTGGCCATCAAAAGTAAAATCTACACATTTAACCTTAACGATTTCGTTTTTCATACCTTTTTTATTTAAAATAATGATTTATTAAATTTTTTGGACCTATTTTTTCAATAAATTCTTTAGAATTCATATTTACTCCTTTATAAATAAGTAAATTTATTTCTAAAAATCCATTGTTAACTTTTACAATGACTTTATTAGAAAATAAAGAAATAATTCCTCCATTTTCTAAATATTGCAAAGTGATAGGACCTTCATATTTTTTAAATGAATTAATAATTATTTTTTCATCGTTTAAAAAGCAGTAATATTGAATCTTTTTATCAAAATTAAAATTTTTACTAAAATCAATTTTTTCCATCATTACACAATTTATTTGCTAACCATTAATGATTTTACATATTCAACTTCTTTAGCAACATCTAAACGAGGAAAAAGAATAGCACCTTTTTTAACAATTCTATTGTCTAATAAATTTTCATTAGTTAAATTATTAAAATCTCTTTCTTCTTCGTTTAAATTTAACTCTTCATATACCTCGTTAACTTTTTTTACTAAAACTGGTTCGAGTAATTTAGTTGAAACAAATAAAACTCTTGCTAGATGAGCTAAAACTGATTTTAAATTTTCTTCTTTTGAAGAATCTTTTGCTAATGCCCACGGAGTTGTTTCTTCAATATATTTATTAGCCCTAGAAATTAAATTCATTACATCGATAAAACCTTCTGTAATTTTTAAATCGTCTAATTCATTTATGTAATTTTTAATAGTTAAATCAATTAATTCGTCAATTTCATGGTCTTGTTCATTTATATTTTTAAGATATGAAGGGATAACTCCATTAAAATATTTTTCAATCATTGAGATAGTTCTAGAGACTAAATTTCCATAATTATTAACTAAATCTGTATTTATTCTTTCAATAAATTGTTCAGGTGTAAATTGACCATCATTTCCAAAAATAATTTCTCTAGTTAAATAATATCTAAGTGCATCAACGCCATACCTTTCAATTAATGGATAAGGAGAAACAACATTCCCTTTGGATTTTGACATTTTTCCATCTTTCATCATTAATAAACCGTGAACAAATACTCTATCAGGTAATCTTAATCCCATAGAAGTTAAAAATTCTGGCCAATAAATTGTGTGGAAACGAGTAATATCAGCACCAATAACGTGAATAATTTCACTTTCATCACTTTCCCAGAATTTTTTATATAGTGAATCGTCTTCTCTTAAATAATTTAAAGCTGATACATAGTTAAATAAAGCATCTACCCAAACATAGGAAACGTGTCCTTTATATTCTTTAATTGGAACGCCCCATTTAAACGAGGTTCTTGATACACATAAATCTTCTAACCCTGGTTTAATAAAGTTATTAATCATTTCATTTTTTCTTCCTAGAGGATAAACAGATTTATCTTTGTCAAAAAATTCTTTTAATTGAGGTAAATATTTTTGGGTTTTAAAAAATAAGCATGCTTCCTCTTCTCTTACTACTGGCCTTCCACAATCTGGACATAATTTCTCTTCTCCAACTTGAGTATCGGTCCAAAAAGATTCACAAGGAATACAATACCAACCTTTATAACTCCCTAAATAAACATCGTCATTTTTAATCATGTGAGAAAAAACTTTTTGGATAAGTTCAACATGTTTTGGATCAGTTGTTCTTATAAAATCATCATTTGATATTTCCATTACTCTCCACAAATCTTTGAATTTTGCAACGATTTCATCAACATATGTTTGAGGATCTTTTCCTTCGGCTTTTGCATTCTTTTCAATTTTTAAGCCATGTTCGTCAGTGCCAGTTAAGAAAAAAGTCTCAAAATGTCTCATTCTTTTATAACGAGCAAAAACATCGCACAAAGTTGTGCAATAAGCATGGCCAATATGAGCGTTGCCTGATGGATAATAAATTGGGGTAGTAATATAAAATCTTTTCTTTTCCATAATAATTTCCTCTTCTTTTGACACTTGAATAATATATCATTTTTTGGGTATTTATCATACTTAAAGATATAAAAAAATGAAGGATTTTAACCTTCACTTTTCTATAAAAATCATTTTTTAAACTATTTTTTAAATCCGTATTTTTTGTTGAATTTATCAACTCTACCATCAGCTTGAACAAATCTTTGTTTGCCAGTATAAAATGGATGGCAGTTTGAACAAGTATCAACTCTAATTTCTTTTAATGTTGATTCTGTTTCAAATGTAGCACCACAAGAAACGCATGTAACTTTACATTTTTGGTACTTTGGATGAATTCCTTCTTTCATAATTTTTTACTCCTTCCGCCTTGAACTTTCTTAAATCTTGTTCAAAGAAAGCATGTAGCAAGATTATATGAAAAGACAAGATAAATATCAAGGAAAAACTAAGTTAATGTTATCTAAAATAATATTCTTTTAAATACCCATCTTTCCCATAAATATATAAAAAATATAAGCCAATAATTAAATCCAGAGGGTTATCTAATTTATAGTTTGAAACTATATTAAGTGAAAATTCATATACTTTAAAAATTTCCCAGCCATCTTCTTCTTGGCTGCATTTTGAAAAAATATATTTTCTTTCTTCTTCTTTTCCTTTTAATTGCAATTTTGGATAGGATAAAGGAATTTCATTATAAAAAGTTGTTAAGAAAATAAGGCTATAAAATATTAAAGATTTCAAATTATTTTCACGTGGAAATTTATTTAATAGATTATTTTCGATAATACTTAAAAATTCTTCACACTTATCTACAATACGAATGTTGTTATTAAATAAAGAAATTAAAGATTCATCAAAACTTGTATAATATTTTCCTAGTTTTCTTTCTAATAAAGAAATCGAAAATAAATCAGCTTTATAAACATGATCAAAAATCTTTTCTTTATACATTTCAAAATTATATTTTTCACCAGTTCCTAAATAAGCTAAATTTGATACAACTATAACTTTGCATCCTTTTAAAACTAAAGAAGAAACATAAGATAAAAATTCATCATAATGGGTTGAGCCATATCTTTCTAAATCATCTAAAATAATTAAATATTTCGATTTTTGATTAATTTTTAAAATAAAATCAAGTGAAGATTCATCATTAAAAGGAGAAACTGCTACTGGAACAGTATTTTGAATAATTTGATCTTTATGAACTTCCATATATAAAGAAGTGTTGATTTCATCAATGTTTCTTTTCCCTAAAAGAGAAACATAATAAATAGGACACTCATGGAAATTTTTAATAAATTCATTTAAAAGATAAGTCTTTCCACTTCCCCATTTTCCATCAATTAAAATAACGTTGTCTTTACTATTTGAAAATCTTTCTAAAATTTTTAATAATTCATCTTTATTCATACAATAACATTTTAGTATATTTATTTTGTTTGTTAAGAAAATAGATATATTTTCTAAATATAAGGATGTTAAAATAAATAGATATGGAAATTTATAAGGGGCAAGTTGTTTATTTTAATTCCCGTTTTTAGGATTTAGCACCTGAAAATTTGGTAAATTATATAATCTTAAAATTAATATCTATATTACAATGTAATATAGATATTTTTCTTTTTAAAAAGTTTTTTGTATGTTATAATATAAGGTGTTAAAGTGTTAAATAAAAATAAGGAGATTTATGTCATATTTTTTGAAAAAACAACACCATCTAAAAAAGGCGAATATTTACAAATTTATCAAGGTTATTACATTCCAAAAGTTGGAAATAGGAATAAATCTTATAAAAAATTAGGTTACGTTTCCGATCTTAAAAAACAAGGAATCGAAGACCCTATAAAGTATTTTCAAAAAAAAGTCGATGCTTTAAACGAAAAAGAAAATTCAGTTGTTCAAATTGGTGATTATTCAGCTTGTAAATATGCAGGACATTTCTTATTAAATGCTATGTTTAATTATTTAAATTTAAGTAAAACCATTGATTTAATGCATCAAACTTC
>CALVMY010000072.1 GCA_944349405.1 uncultured Bacilli bacterium
CTTGTTCATTAATAGAGGTAAAAACAGTTGAATTTAAGTTAAATTTTTTATTCGGCTATTCTTTTGATACCGAAACTAAAAAAGATAATGCTTTGTTGTTATATCAATATAATTTTTTAGATGATTATTTAAGTTCAAAAATTTCAAGTGATAAATATTTACTTGCCGGCGATAAATTGACTTTGAAATATATTGGCGATTTATATATACAAGAATCTTTTCCTGGAAAAATAATATTAAAAGGTAATTTAATTAGTTATTCTTTTTCATATGCTAATATTATTTCTTTATCTAAAAATGATTTTATCTATAATCAAAAGAATGAACTTATAGCTTTTAAAAATTATGAATTAAACACTGAATTTATAATTAACGATAACGAATTACTAACCTATATTTCATTAAATGAATATAATAAAGATTCCCTTTATGCTTCTATAAGTGAAGAAAATATTATTGTTGGATTATATTTTAATAAACCTCGTTAATTAAAACTTATAAATTTAGTTAAAAATCATATAGTTTTATAAATTATTTGTATTTATTAAAATATATTTTTTTTATATAATTACTAACTGTAAGCGAAGAAAAGGAGTAGTAATTAATCTTCATTTTATATTAGTGAAGAGTGATAGTGAAAAACTCGATAAAATAGATTAATGAATTCGCCTTGGAGCTGGTTTGATGAACCCGTTAGCTTTGACGTAATAAAGTTAATTAAGTTAAAAAATATAGAATTAGGATGGTACCGTCTTAAATTAATTTAAGGCTCCTATACTAATTCTTTTTTTATTTTTAAAAGTTAAAGGAGGAAAAGTATGGATTATTCTTTAGAATTTGAAAAATTAAAAACTAAAGCTTTAGAAGAATTAAAAAATATTGTTTCTTTAAAAGATTTAACTGATTTAAAGAATAAATATTTAGCAAAAAAAGGCGAGATTTCTTTAATGATGAATCATATTAGAGAAGTTGAAGATAAAAAAGCTTTTGGTGAATTATATAATGCTTGTAGAAAAAGTGTTGAAGAAGCTATCGATTTAAAAATTAAAGAAGAAGAAAAAAGAAAATTAAACGAAGATTTAAAAAAAGAAAAAATCGATATAACTTTACCTGGCAATAATTATCAAAGAGGAGTTGCTAATCCATTTTTTAAAGTAATAAATGAAATCGAAGATATATTTGTTGGGATGGGTTATAGTGTCGAAAATGGTCCAGAAGTTGATTATGATAAATATGTTTTCGAACTTTTAAATATTCCACACGATCATCCTGCAAGAGATATGCAAGATACTCTTTATATTGATAATAATTTGCTTCTAAGAAGTCATACTTCATCTGTTCAAGCTCATGTAATGGAAAAAGCAAAAGGTAAACCAATTAAAGTTATTTGTCCTGGAAAAACTTATCGTCGAGATGATGATGATATGACTCATTCTCATCAATTTGCTCAAGTTGAAGGACTTGTTATTGATAAAAATATTAATCTAGGCAATTTAAAAGCAACATTAGAATTATTTGCTCAAAAAATGTTTAGTAAGGATACAAAAGTTAGATTCCGTTCATCTTTTTTCCCTTTTACTGAGCCATCCGTCGAAGTAGATATTTCTTGTTTTAATTGTAAAGGAAAAGGCTGCTCATTATGTAAAGGAACAGGTTGGATAGAAATTTTAGGAGCTGGAATGGTGCATCCTAATGTTTTAAAAATGTCTGGATATGATCCTGAAATTTATAGTGGATTTGCTTTTGGTATTGGAATTGAAAGAGTTGCAATGCTTAAATACGGAATCGATGATATTCGTCGATTCTATCAAAACGATTTGAGATTTATCAAAGAGTTTAAAAAGGTTAAGGAGGATTAATTTTATGTTGGTAAGTTTAAAAGAAATTTCAAAATATGTAGATATATCTTCTTTAACAGCTGAAGAAATTGCTTCTAGATTAACTTTTTCTGGAATAGAAGTCGAAGAAATTAAAAAAAGTGCAGATGCGACTAATTTAATTATTGGACAAGTAATTGATTGCAAAAATCATCCTGATAGTGACCATTTGCACCTTTGCAAAGTTGATATTGGCGAAGCTATTTTAGATATTGTTTGTGGAGCACCAAATGTTAGAAAAAATTTAAAAGTTATTGTTGCTCTTCCTGGAGCTGTTTTAGCTGGAAAAACAATAAATAAAGGGATGATTAGAGGATACGAATCTAATGGAATGCTCTGTGCTTTAAATGAACTTGGAGTTGATCCAAAATATTTAAGAAAAGAACAAGTTGAGGGTATTGAAGAATTAAATGAAGATGCAAAAATTGGAAATAGAGATGTTTTATCTTATTTAGGACTTGATGATACAATTTTAGATCTTTCACTTTTAGCAAATAGAAGTGATTGTTATTCTTTATATAACGTTGCTAGAGAAATCGGAGCTTTATTTAATCGAAAAGTTAATATTCCTGCTTATGAAGAATTTCATAATTATGAAGAAAATGAATTTGTTGTTTCTTCTTTAAGCGATTCTGCTAAATCTTTTTATGCAAAAATTGTCAAAGGTATCAAAATCAAAGAATCTCCTAAATGGTTGAAAGATGTTTTACAAAGCGAAGGTATTAGAAGCATCGATAATATCGTAGACTTAGGAAATTACGTCATGCTTTTAACAGGTCAACCAATTCATTGCTATGATTATGATAAACTTCCTAAAAAAGAATTGATTATAAAAGATAATATCGAGGAAGATTTTATTGCTTTAGATGAAAAAACCTATCACATTCAAAAAGGTGATTTATGCGTTTGCAGCGATAATAAAACGATGTGTTTAGGTGGAATTATGGGCGGAAGAGATAGTGAAATTTCTTCAAATAGTAAAAATATTGTTATTGAAGTTGCTAATTTTAATTTTGCGTCAATAAGAAAAACATCTTCAAGATTAGGCTTATCAAGTGATTCATCTTTAAGATTTTCTAAAGGAATCAATAAAGATCAAAGCGAAGATGTTTTAAATCTTTTTGTTCATTTATTAAGCGAATTATCTTCATTTGATAAAGTCTCTCAAACTTTAGTTTATGATAAATTTAATCATGAAAAAAAATTAATCGATTGTTCACTTACCTATATCAATAAAAGATTAGGAAGCGAATTTAATTATAATGAAGTAAAAGAAGTTTTAAGTTTACTAAATTTTGAAATCATCGATATCGATAATGATAATTTTAAGTCAATTGTTCCTTCATATCGAATTGATGTTGATGGCAAGGCTGATTTAAGTGAAGAAATTATTCGATATAAAGGATTCGATTATATTAAAAATGAACTTCCAGTTATGGAAACAACAGTTGGAAGCGTTTCAACTTTAAGAGAAAAAGAAAGATTAATTGAATCTTATTTATTGAATAATAATTTTTATGAAACATTGAGTTATACCTTAATAAATGAAAAAGATAATTCTTTATTTAATTTCATTAATAAAAATGAAGGAATTGTTATTTCAAATCCTTTAACTGAAGATCATAAATTTATTAGGAAAAATTTATTAACTTCACTTCTTAGAACTTTAGAATATAACATCAATCATAAAGAGAGCGATTTTAAAATTTTTGAAATTTCTAATGTTTATTCAAAAGGAGACAAGGAAGAAATTCATTTAGCTTTAGCTTTGTGTGGTAATAAACATATTCAAGAAAGAATTGTTTCTTCATCCTATTCTTATTTTGATATGAAAGGTTATTTTGAAGGCATATTAAATTTATTTAATATTGATAGTAATCGTATTAAATTTAATTTAATTAAAGATAATGATGAAGAATTCCATCCTAATAGAAGCGCAGAGGTTATTTTAGATGGAAAGAGATTAGCTGTTTTAGGAGATATTCATCCTTTAAAAAGGAATGAATTTTCATTAAAAAAAGAATCTTGTGTTTTATTAGAAATGAATCTTTCATTACTTTTTAATACAAGAAGCGCTAATAATAAATTTAGTGAGATTTCAAAATTCCCTAAAGTTAAAAGGGACTATGCTTTTATAGTTAGTGAAGATTACCCTTACTTAAATATCAAAAATGAAGTTAAAAAATGCTCATCGTTAATTAAAGAAGTTTCACTTTTTGATATTTATAAAGGAGAAAATATAAAAGAAAATCATGTTTCTTTAGCTTTAAGTGTAACTTTAGAAAAGATAGATTCAACTTTAAAAGAAGATGAAATTGTTTCTTTAGATAACAAAATAAAAGAGACTTTGTTAAATAAATTTAAAGTTGAATTTAGAGGTTAATTAATATGAACATTAATTTTTCAAGTTTTAAGGAAGGATCTATTGAAACAATTTCTTATTCTCCTGATATTGATGATTTTAATAAGTTAAATCATTCTTTGATTATTTCAAAGATTAATTCGATTGAAGGAAATATTACTTTTTCAAAGGTTAATGATATCTTAATGATGAATTTTGATTTAAATTTTAATGTTTGTGTTATTAGCGGTTATACATTAAAAGAGTTTGATAAAACTTTAAACATAAAAGATACACTATATTTTACCAACGATGAAAATAGTGAAACCGAAGAAGTTTTTTATACAAAAGATATTATTAATTTAGATGAAATTGTATATTCATTATTAATTACTTCAATCCCTTTAAATATTCATGCTGATGATGAATCTTTGCCAAGTGGAGATGACTTTAAAGTTTATAGTGAGGATGAATTAGAAAAAGAAATAGATGAAGATTCTTCGCCATTTGATGTATTAAAAGATCTTGACTTATAAAATACTTTAAAACAACCAGTTAGTTTAATTTTTATAACTAACTGGTTTTTTATAACTAAAAAATTACTAGAAAATGACTAATCTACGAAGTCATTTTTTATTTTAAAAAAGAAATAATTAATCTAAGGGACAATCTCCCACTATAGATTTATATTATTAAAATATTTTTCAAAATTAAAAAAATAAATTTTTAAATTATTAATAATTTAAAAATTTAATTAAATAAATATTAAAATTAAAAAAATTAAAAAAATTGCAAAAAGTGCTTGTATATTTTATAGTATTGCTATAAAATTTAGTCATGTGGTAGAAAGTGGGGAGAATTGGGAGAATGTTTATCGGTAGTTATGACTATAATCTTGATTCAAAAGGAAGATTAGTCATTCCATCAAAATTTAGAGGAGAACTTGGTAATGATAACAATGTTTATCTTACGAGAGGTTTTGATGGCTGCTTATCAATATTCAAAGAAAATGATTTCGAAAAACTAATTCTAAAATATCAAACAAAATCCTACGAAAAAAGTGAAGTTCGTAAAACTCTTAGAAGTTTCTTAGATTCAGTTATTCAACTTGCTTTAGATAATCAAGGAAGAATCCTTATTCCATCTAAAGTATTAGAAAAATATAAAATCGGAAACAAAGTTCATATCTTAGGAGCCATCGATCATTTCGAAATTTGGGATCATACCAAACGGAACGAAGAAGAATCATCAATTGATGATGAATTCGAAATAAATGCCGAGAAGATATTTACAAATGAAGAGTAACGAACATAAAAGTGTCCTTCTAAATGAAGCTATTGAAGGATTAAACATTCAAGAAGATGGAATCTATGTCGATGCTACTTTAGGAAGAGCTGGACATAGTAGTGAAATCTTAAAAAGATTAAAAAGTGGAAAATTATATTGTTTCGATCAAGATTTAGAAGCAATCGAATATTCCAAAAACAAATTAGCTTCAATCTCAAACAATTTCGAAATTATTTATTCTAATTTTAAAAATATAAAAAAAGAACTTAATAAAAGAGGAATAGATAAAGTAGATGGAATCTTATTTGACTTAGGAGTCTCATCACCACAATTTGATGAAGATTATCGAGGATTCTCTTATCGATACGATGGACCACTAGATATGCGAATGGATCAAAATAATCAATTAAGTGCTAAAGAAATTGTTAATAAATATCCTTTAAATGATTTAGTTAGAATATTTAAAGAATATGGCGAAGAGAAATATTCTTATTCAATTGCTAAAGCGATTGTTAAAAGAAGAGAAGAAAAAGAGATTGAAACAACATTTGAATTAGTCGATTTAATAAAAGCTTCACTTCCTAAAAAAGAACTATTTAAAGATAAGCATCCAGCTAAAAAAATATTTCAAGCTTTAAGAATTGAAGTAAATGATGAGTTAGATGTATTAAAAATTGCTCTTCAAGATTCACTTAAATTATTAAAAAATGACGGAAGAATCGTTGTTATTACATTCCACTCATTAGAAGATCGAATTTGTAAAAATATCTTTAAAGAAGTTTCAGTTATTAAAGGTGATAGAAAAAATGATTATCTATTACCTAGTCAAATAAAAAAAGCTGAATTTGAAGTCGTTAATAAAAAGGTAATTACTCCTTCTAAAGAAGAAATAGAAATAAATAGAAGAAGTAAAAGTGCCAAATTAAGAAT
>CALVMY010000073.1 GCA_944349405.1 uncultured Bacilli bacterium
ATATTCTTCTTTAGTATATCTTCTACCCATTCTTTTTAATACCGAATTAGAACCTGATTGAACAGGAAGATGAATATATTTCATGATGTTATCATGACGCGCAATTACATCAATTACTTCTTCACTAAATTCAGAAGGGTAAGAAGTTAAAAATCTTACACGTGGAATGTTTAAAGAGGCTACTTCATCAAGTAAGGAAGCAAAATTTATATTATTATCTTTTAAATCTTTTCCATAACTATCAACATTTTGCCCTAATAAAATAATCTCTTTATAGCCTTCCGCAATTAATAACTTACATTCATTTATAATATCTTCTTTAGCTCTACTTCTTTCTTTTCCTCTAGTTTGAGGAACAATACAATATGTGCAGAATTTATCACATCCAAAACTAATATTAACATATGCACTATAAGAATTATTTCTTTTTGAAGGTAGATCTTCAATAATCTCTCCTTCTTTAGAAGATACATCTACTATTCTTACTTTATTATTATTTATCATATATAAATATAATAAATATAATAATTTATCGATATTATGTGTACCAAATATAATATCGATAAATGGGAAAGTTGTAATTAACTTATTTAATGTATCTTTAGTTTCAACCATACATCCACATAAAATAAGAATTACATTTTTATTTTTTTCTTTTATTTTTTTAATATTACCAATTTCAGCATATACTTTATTATTAGCATTTTCTCTAACACTACATGTATTAATAATAATAATTGATGCTTCATTTATATCATCTACTCTTTTAATATTAATCGAAGATAATATTCCTGAGATTATTTCTTCATCCCTAATATTTGCTTGACAGCCATGTGTTTTAATATAAAAAGTGTTGTTAATATTTTTAATTCTTTCTTTTAATGATTCTTCATTATTAAAAAATATCGATAACATTTCTTTATTATCATAATGAATCGTTTCTACTTTACTATTTTTATCTCTTTTAATAGCCTCTAAAAATGAAGGCTTTTCTAAATATTTTATTTCTCTCATATTTTTAATTATTCTCTTTTTTATTTCTTTTTTCACTAACTATATATAACGAATTAATATTTAATGGTTTAAATGATAAATCATCAAAAGATAATATTACTCCATTAAATAATCTTACTCCATCATCTTTTAAAGTAAGTAAAACATTATTTTTACCTAAAACTTGACGTTTTATAACACTATCTACTTCATATCCTAAAATACCATTATAATCTCCGCACATCCCTACATCTGTAATATAAAATGTTTCTTTATCAATTATTCGAGCATCTTTAGTTTGAACATGAGTATGAGTTCCTATTAATGCACTTATCTCGCCTTTAAAAGCATAAACCATCGCTTCTTTTTCTCCACTTGCTTCAGCATGATAATCAATTATATGAATATCACTATTATCTTTAGCCACTAGTGTGGCTAAAGATAAATATGGATCATTTACTTCTTCTTTCATAAATGCTTTACCTAAGATTGAAGTAACTTTTATTTTTATATCATTAACAATAAATTCTTTACTTCTTTTTAAAAACGGAATATCTTCGATATATTCACTTTTTGAATTGAGTGGTAAAACAATCTCATCATAATTTTTAAAAAGTTCTAATTCTTCTTTTTTATCTAAATAGTGGTTACCTAAAGTAATCGCATCAATTCCTTCATCAAGTAAAAAATTATAATGATTTAAAGAGATTCCTCTTCCATTAGAAATATTTTCTCCATTAGCGATAGTAAAATCGATATGATACTTATTTTTAATAAAAGAAAGGTTCTCTTTTAGAGCCTTTCTTCCAATTTTTCCAACTATATCACCGATAAAAAGAATATTCATTTTTTATATTTCTTTCTTAAATATTAATAATTTTTTTATTTTATTTAGCAGTTTCAATTGCTCGATATTCTCTAATGACATTAACCTTTATTTGACCAGGATATTGCATTTCATTTTCAATACGTTCTTTAATATCTCTAGCTAATTTAAAGGCTGCTAAATCATCGATCTTTTCAGGGATGACGTTAACTCTAACTTCTCGACCTGATTGAATAGCGTAGCACGATAAAACTCCATCATAAGATTTACAAATATTTTCAAGTTGTTCAAGTCTTTTAATATAACTTTCTAATGTTTCACTTCTACTTCCTGGACGAGCTGCACTTAAAGTATCAGCGGCAATTACTAAAGAAGAGATAACATATTTAATTGGTTTATCGCCATGATGTGCTTCAATTGCATTAATGACAATATCATTTTCGCCACATTTTTTAGCAAGTCTTGCTCCAATTTCAACATGGCTACCTTCAACTTCAAAATCACTTGCTTTACCAATATCATGGAGTAAACCAGCTCTTTTAGCAATTTGTTGATTTAATCCAAGTTCAGCGGCCATAATTCCACAAAGTTGAGCAGTTTCAATTGAGTGTTCAAGTTGATTTTGACCATAAGAAGTACGATATTTTAATCTTCCAACATTATAAACAAGCTCTTTATCCATCTTGCCTAAACCAAGTTTAAAGATTGCATCTTCTCCAGCTTTTTTAATAGTTTCATCAACCTCTTTTTGACATTTAGCAACAACTTCTTCAATTCTACCTGGTTGAATTCTTCCATCTTTAACTAATACTTGAATAGCTCTAGAAGCAACTTCTCTTCTAATAGGATTAAAACAAGAAACAGTGATTGCTTCAGGAGTATCATCAATTAAGATATCAACTCCTAAAAGTGATTCGAGTGATTTAATGTTTCTTCCTTCTCGACCAATAATTCTTCCTTTCATCTCATCATTAGGAAGAGCGATGACATTAACTGTTCTTTCAGTAGTAACTTCTTGAGCATGACGAGCAATCGCATTAGCGATGATATCTTTAGCAACATCATCAGCTTTTGATTCAGCTTCTTCTTCTTGCTCTTTTAAATATTTAGTAATGTGTAATGATTCTTTTTCTTCAACTCTTTTAAAGATTTCATCACGAGCTTCTTTTTCGGTTAAATTAGCAACTTTTTCAAGTTCAGCTAAAATAGAATTGATCTTAGTATCCAAACTAGATTGTCTTTTTCTATTTTCTTCGATTTGTTTATCAACTAATTTTTCTTTTTCTTCGACTGCTTCTTCTTTTTTAATTAATTGAGAATCACGATAATTCATTGATTCTTCTCTTTGTAAGAGTCTATTTTCTTGAGCGACAACTTCTTGTTTTCTTTCTTTGATATCCTTTTCAGCTTCTTGTTTCATTTCATAAACAGTTTGTTTAGCATCTAAAGTAGCATTTTTTTGAATATGTTCAGCTTTTATTTCTGCTGCTTTAATAATTTTTTCTGCTTTTGAATCAGCTCTTTTTTTAGCAAATACTGGAATAAAATAACAAAGTAAAAAACCAATTATAGCGCCGCCAACTATTCCGCAAATTAAGGCTATAACCCATTCCATGTTTTTTATCTCCTTGTTAAAAATAATTAAAGTATCAAAACTATTAAAATTTATAATTAAGTACTAATTTATAAATTTTTTTATTGATTTATTAAATATAAAAATAAGTTTAAATTGAATAAAAATATATATTTAAAAGCATCGATTTGATACTACTCAATTATTATAACAAATAATCGATAAAATATAATAAAAAGTTAGCATATTTTGCTTTTTTTAATCAAATAATAATACGTTTTTATAATTTATATTCTCTAAATACTTCATGAGGAATAATTTATATATTAGAAGATTGATTTTTATTTAAAGGTAATATAATTCTTAAAATTTATTAACAAAAAAGACTTATATATTTAAAAATTATAAAATTACGTTTTTTTATAAAATTTTGATAATTGCTTTAATATTACAGCTTCTTTTAAGGTAATTGTTTCATCTTCATTTCTTTTAATTAATGCATGTTAAGGATTTTTATTTGAAGGTTTAGCATATACATTTAAACCTATGCTTCTTACAATTTCTACCTTTATATATGCTAAACCTAGATATCCTTTTTTAATAAACCTCGTTTTATAAATAGAATTCATATCTTCAATGTTTCTATTATCATCACAATCAAAGGAGCAACATCTATAGAATTAGTTAAAAAGATGTTTGAAGCATCAAATTTTTTTCTAGTATTGCTATTATTAACACTTTAATTTTTATTTTTAATTAGATAATTAATGATTTAAATTTTAAATATTTAAATTTAAGGCGATATAAAATTTTATATCGCCTTAAATAATTAAAAATTAAGCTTTTAAATTCATTGACTCATTTTCATTTATTTTTTCTAAAAGTTTAGCTTCATCATTAGCGTTATTAATATCTTCTTTTTTCTCATTTAATTTTTTAATAGTCGCTTCTCTAGTCTTTAAAACGTTTAATTTTAATTTTTCAAAAATTTCAGGATGTTCTTTTAAAAATTGTTTAGCAGTTTCTCTTCCTTGTCCCATCCTATCACCTTCATATTCATACCATGTTCCACTTTTTTTAATCAAATTTGCCTGAACACCTAAATCAAGTAATTCACCTTCTTTAGAGATTCCTCTTCCATAAATTAAATCAAGTTTCACACTTTTAAAAGGTGGAGCAACTTTATTTTTAACAACTTTAATAACTACGCTATTACCTATTACATTAACTCCTTCTTTAATCGCTTCACTTCTTCTTATATCCATTCGAATAGTTGAATAAAATTTTAAAGCTCTTCCTCCGGTTGTAGTTTCATTATTTCCATAAATTACTCCAACCTTTTCTCTTAGTTGATTAATAAAAATAACAGTAGTTTTACTTTTAGCTAAAATTCCTGAAATTTTTCTTAAAGCTTTTGACATCATTCTAGCTTGTAAACCAACTGAAGAATCACTCATCATTCCTTCAAGTTCAACTTGGGGAACTAAAGCAGCAACACTATCAACTACAATTAAATCAATCGCATTAGATTTAGCAAGTGCTTCAACAATCTCAAAAGCTTCTTCTCCAGAATCAGGTTGAGATAAAACAAGTTCATCAATCTTAATTCCGATTCGTTCAGAATAATCAGGATCAATCGTATTTTCTACATCAATATAAGCACATCTTCCTCCCATCTTTTGAACTTCAGCAACCGCGCTTAAAGCTAAAGTAGTTTTCCCACTACTTTCTGGGCCATAAATTTCTATAATCCTTCCTTTAGGATAGCCTCCAACTCCAAGAGCTTCGTTTAAAAGAATGCTTCCTGAAGAAAATACTTCCATATCAATGGAATTTTTTTCACCTAGGCACATAATTGAGCCCTGTCCAAATTGATTTTTGATCTCTTTTAATACTTCATCAAGCGATTTAGCATCATTATTTTTCTTATTCTGCTTCATAGTAATTAATTTTCCTCCTTTTCACTATTCAAGAATGTAACGAAAAGGAATTTTTTTCATAATTTTTATTAATTTCTTCAAAAATTTTTTTAAAAGCATAGTTAACGGCTTCTTCTCTTAATTCATTTCTCGATAAAGAAAAATGTAATTCTTCGACAAATACCTTATTTTTTATAATAAATCCAATAAAGACTGTTCCGACCTTTACATTAGTATTAGAGATTGGTCCAGCTTCCCCAGTAAAAGAACAAACTATGTCACTATTAAATATCTCTTTCCCTTTTTTAACCATTTCTAAAGCCACTTCTTTACTAGCGACACTATATTTTAAAATTAAATTTTTATCGATATTTAATAAAGTTTCTTTAATAAATGTTGAATAAGATACTATCGAACCTAAAAAGGCTAAACTACTCCCACTAATATCAACTATTTTTTTAGAGGCTAATCCACCACTAAAAGATTCAACAAAACTAATTGTTAAATGTCTTTTTATTAATTCTTTAACTAATAATTCATTAATATTATTGTTCATAACAATAATATTATAAATTAATCTATTAAAACCTTATAGTTATCTTTTAAATAAATAAATCCTGATAATAAAGAAAGGAAGCAAGATATATAACAAATAAAATCAGAAATATGTAGTAAAGTAGGGAAATTATAATCAAATAGAGAAAAAGGAAAACCATTTAATAAAACAATACTAATAGCAACCATCTCACTTACTGTTTTTAATTTTCCATATATATTAGCCGCAATAACTTTTCCTTTACTAGCAGCGACAAATCTTAAAGAATCAACTATTAAATCTCTTATAATCATTAAAATAACTAAGAAAAAAGGAAAAGTTAAATGATTAAAAGAAGATAAAGAAGGAAAATTAAGTGCTAAAAAGACCATTATTCCATTAATTAGCATCTTATCAGCTAACGGATCTAAAAATTTACCTAAATCTGTAACTTCATTATTTTTTCTAGCTAAATAGCCATCAATAAAATCAGTTAAAGAAGCTATTAAAAATATTATTAAAATAATTATATTTAAAATATTTATTTCTGTATAACCATTATTAAAAGTTATATTTAAACTAGAGACATTAAATATTTTAAAATAATCTAAATAATAAATAATAAATATTCCAATTAATAATATAATAGCGATTACAATTCTAAGAATTGTAATCTTAGTAGGGGTATTAATCTTTCTTTTCATACTTAAAGATTATAATCTAAATTAAAGAAGATAAAAATAGTTAAATAGATATTCTTAAAAAGGTAGATATTTTAAAAATATATAAATAAAAAAGACTTAATATTATCTAAGTATTAAGTCTTATTTTTTAAATAAATAGTTAAATAGTTCTTATTATATAAATGAGTAATCAGTCCATAAGCCATGTTCTGTTATATACAATCATTTATCTAAGTATAAATATATTTCTATAATTATACCTATAGCATTCTTTTCTTCTTTTCAAGAATTACTACTTCCTCTACCAAAATTTGAGTTTC
>CALVMY010000074.1 GCA_944349405.1 uncultured Bacilli bacterium
CTTGATGTCTTTGCAAATTGACAATCATATTTATGAAGTAGTTTAAGCGTTTTCTTTATTGTTTTTAAATCGTACATATAAGTTAAGTCCCCTTAATTTAATGTCCAACTTTTTGTCCGCACCCCCCTGCGGAAATTTTCATATTACTTTTCACACTTGCAAAAGTTCATTTTGTCCAACTTGCGTTAAAAAAAGACGCGATTTAATTGCAGCAAATGTTTCAAGGAAAATTGTAAATGTTCCACATAGGCAGTTAGTCTTTACATTGCCAAAAGTGTTAAGAGGATACTTTAGGCTTTACAAAGATTAATTATCTATCCTTTTTGAAGCCGCTAATGAATCTTTAGTAAATATTTTAAAAATCATGCACAAAAAAATTTAGAGGAAAAAAGAAAAATTGGAGCAATCTGTTTTTTACACACATTCGGAAGAGATTTAAAATGGCATCCACTTGAAGGAGACATAGTTTTTGAATTGTTTGATAAAGAAATTTAAGAATATCCGACTTTAGATTGCCCAAAATGTAATGTTGGAAACTTCGTTCCAAAAGACATCTATAAGAAAATCATCAATAAAAAATAAGCTTAAATTTATTTTTTTAGTTTTTTCATAAGTTTTATAGTTAATTCGGATTTCCTAATTAATAACAAAAATACGATAATCAATGTTGATTATCGTATTTTCTTTATAATTTATTCTTTTTTCTCACTTTTTAATTTATAAAATGAGCGATTATCCAAAGGGAATATTCTTTGAGAAAATTCTCCTCCTTCGATTTCACTAAAAGCTTTATCTAATGCCATCATTTTAGAATCCATCTCATCGATTATATTAAGAATTAAAGCTTCTCTTGTTAAAGGAGGAATGGGGGAACCAAATTCTAATTTTCCATGATGAGATAAAATAAGATGTTTTAAAAGAGTTACTTCTTCCCCTTCAATATTTAATCTTTTAGCAGATTCATCAACTAAGATAGCTCCGATAACTAAATGACCTATCAATGAGCCTTCTTTAGTATAAGTTGTTGCAATAACTCCACTTAATTCTTCGCATTTTCCAATATCATGAAGTAAACAACCGCTTATCAATAAATCATAATTTAAAGATGAATAATGAGAAGAAATCATTTTAGCAATTTCACACATTGAAATAGTATGTTCCATTAAACCTCTTAAAAAATCATGATGATTTGAAACTGCTGCTGGATAAGAAATAAATTTTTCTTTATAAATTGAAAAAATATCATAAACAATCTTTTTTAATTTCTCATTTTTTATTGATGATAAAAAGACTTTGAGTTTATCAATAAGTTCATCTTTTTTAAATTTTGAAGCAGGGATTAATGAATCCATATCAGCATTTTTTGGATTAACTACATTACCTCCAAAAATTTTAACTTGTAATTTATCCTTATAATCAATTACTTCTCCATCAATATAAACAACATTACCCATCTTAAAAGTATCGATATCATCGTTATTTACTTGCCATTTTTTTGCTTCGATTGTTCCACTAGAATCTTGAAGAGTTATTGTTAAATAAGTTAATCCATTAGTTGTAACGCCTTTTAAAGAGTTTTTAACAATATAAAAACCTCCGGCATTCATTCCATCAATAAAATCTTTAATCATTTGTCAATTCTCCTTTTTCATCTTTAGAGATAATCTCTTCAACATCCTTAAATTCATAGCCACTATTAACTAAAAATGAAATAATATCTTCTTTTTTGAAATTATTTTCTTTAGAAAATTTTTCTTTAACCTTAATATATTCTTTAGTTAATTTTTTTAATTCAACATCACGATTAATATTTAAAGATTTTAAAACTTCATTAATCGTTTCAAAATCAAAACCTCTTTTAAGCATTGTCTCCGAAATTTTTCTTTTTTGTTTAGCTAAATTAGAAGAAACGTATTTATTTTTAATTAATTCAAAATATTTTTTTGCTTTTTTTTTTTCTTGTTCATCATCAAATTTAATCTCTTCAATAATACTTTCTTTTATTTCTTTTTCATTAAAAAAGTTAGTGATGTAATATTTGCCATAAAAAGCATTATTAAAATATTCTAAATAAGTTAAAACATATTCACGATCATCAATAATTTTAACGCTTTCTAATTCTTTGACGACAATATGAACCAAAACCTTATCTTTTTTAAATTTTTCTAAAGCTTTTAACGTTAAATCGTTTTTACAATAAGGCTTTTTAATAATAAGGTTTGAAATATATTTTTTGATTTCATTTTTCTTATCATTTTTTAAAATCTCGAGAAAATCATTTTTTGAAATTTCTCCTTCTTTTATAAAATTATCTTCAAAAGTTTGATAAGAAATCTTTACCTTTTTTGACGATATATCTTCTTTTTCTTTATATTCGATTGAAACATAATCATCCTTTACTTTTACTTTCAAAATATCGAGATAGTTACCAGTTTTTTCTAATTGCACGTTTATATACCTCCATTATATTGTTATAAAAAGTATTATCTGAAAATTGTGATATCGAATTATAAGCATTTTTGCAAATCTCTTCAATTTCATCTTTATTCATCAATAAAACTTCATGTAATTTACCTTCAAAATCATTAACATCCTCAAAAAAGAATCCAGTT
>CALVMY010000075.1 GCA_944349405.1 uncultured Bacilli bacterium
GACAGAGACAACATGTTCTGACTTCATTGATAAATTAAATAAATATTTAAAATGGTTTACAGAAAAAAGAATTAAAGTTAGACTATGGAAAAATTTAAAAACTGTCCAATAAAATGTCCGCATCCCCTTGTTGCAATATTTGTTGGCGCTTTATATTTAATTTCCCAAATTACTTTTTCTCTTTTTGTAATGAGAGAAAAAGAAGGAATCAACGTTAAAAAAGATGGATTAAAACTTTCTAAAAGTTATTCTCCTTTATTTAAAGACAAACAAATTTTATTATCCATTTGTTGTTTTTTAATGATGTTTGCTGCTCAATTTACTTTAATTGGAAATAGTGCTAATTATTTTTATTATAACTATGGATATGGTTCTTTTGATTCAACCCCTTTAAATGGAGCGTTAATTTCAGGTGGAGCAATGTCTTTTATTTTTTCACTTATTTTTGGCGTTTCTTTTACTTTAGCAATGTTTTTATATCCATTAATTAATAAAAAATTATCAAAAAAGAAAATTTTGATTATCGCTTTAATTGTAATAACACTCGGATATTTATATCTATTTTTCTTTGGATTTAATAAGGGCTTTGAAATTTCTTTATTTATTGTTTCAATTCCGACTTTCTTTTTTCAAGGACTAATCTATATTGTTTTTTCAATGAACTGCACAAATGTTGTTGAATATCATGAATATTATTTCAAAAGTAGAAATGATTCATCTGTTGCTTCATATAAATTTTTAGCTGTAAAAACCGCTAATGGAATTCAAACTCTTCTACTTTATATTTTCCTTTATATTTCTTCTTTATTTAGATTAAATAGTTCAATTTCTAAAGTTGAAGCAATGTTTAATACCCATGAAATAGATGAAGTTAGTAAAAATGAAATGATTTTTAATCTTATTTCTCAAAATGATTTAACAACAAATTTATTTATTTATCGAATTGGTTTTATGTTAATTCCGTTAGTTTTATTAATAGTAAGTTCTTTATTAACAATTAGATATAATAAAGTATTAGATGAAAAAAATTATGAAGAAATAAAGAATAATCTTCAAAATAAAAAATCCTGATTAAGGATTTTTTATTTTAATAAGCTTTAGCAAAATAAATTACATATTTTGCTTTTTTGCCACATACTGGACATACATCATCAAAGAATGTCTGATCAAAAGGCATACATCTAGATGTAGCATTAGTGTCTTCTTTAATTTTATTTTCACACTCTTCATTACCACACCACATCATCTTAGCATAGCCACCTTTATTAACTACTTCTTTTAATTCTTCATAACTATGAACTTCTTTAATATTAGCTAATAAATTTTTAAAAGCTGCTTGATACATTTCTTCATGCATTCTTTTTAATAGATGATTAACTTCACTTGTAACATTATCAATTGAAATTTGTTCTTTAGCCCCATCATTTCTTTTAACAATTGTTAATACATTATTTTGAATATCTCTAGGACCAATTTCAATTCTTAAAGGAACGCCTTTAACTTCATATTCTGCAAATTTCCAACCTGGAGTTTTATCACTATCATCAAGTTTAACTCTTATTCCGCTCTTTTTAAGTTCATCATATACTTCGTGACATTTTTTCATAACGCCTTCTTTTGCAATTTGAATAGGTACTATAACGGCTTGAGTAGGAGCAACAAATGGAGGTAAAACTAATCCATTATCATCTCCATGAACCATAATAATAGCTCCTAATAAACGAGTTGATACACCCCATGAAGTTTGATAAGGGTTTTTAATTTTTCCATCTTTATCTAGATATTGAACTCCAAAAGCTTTAGCAAAACCATCACCAAAATAGTGAGTTGTGCCACTTTGAAGTGCTTTTCCATCGTGCATTAAAGCTTCGATTGAATATGTTTCTAAAGCTCCAGCAAATTTTTCTTTTTCGGTTTTTCTCCCCTTTACAAAAGGAATGGCCAGTAAATCTTTGCCAAGATTATCATAGATTTCTAGCATTTTTAATGTTTCTTCTTTAGCTTCGACTTCACTAGCATGCATTGTATGACCTTCTTGCCATAAAAATTCACTGCCTCTTAAAAATGGACGAGTTGTTTTTTCCCGTCTAACAACTGAACACCATTGATTATATTTTTTAGGTAAATCACGATAAGAAGAAATAATATGAGCATAATGGTCAGTAAAAACACATTCACTTGTTGGTCTAATAATTAATGGATCAGCGATTTCACTTCCTCCACCTAACGTAGCAACTAAACATTCGGGAGCAAATCCTTCAATATGATCTTTTTCTTTTTGAAAAAGAGATTGAGGTATAACTAAAGGCATATAGACATTTTCATGTCCAGTTTCTTTAAATTCTTTATCTAAATAATTTTTAATACTTTCCCAAATTGCATATCCATAAGGTCTATAAATAATAAAACCTTTAGTTGATGTATAATCCATCAACTCAGCTTTTTTACATACATCAGTATACCATTGAGCAAAATCTTCATCTCTTGAAGTAATACTTTTATTTTTAATATCCATAATTTTTATAAAACCCTTTCTATTTATTCATATTTATTAATTTCTTAGCTACTTTTTTATCTAGTGGTGTTATCATCGGTGAGAATGGTTGAATAACATCACTAGTAAAATATTGAATGCCCGAACGATATAATAATTCAATTTCAGAAAAAGAACGAGCATTTATTTCAATAATCGGCTTCTTAAATGAAACTAATTTTTCTAATAAAGCGTGAGCATTAATAAAACTTTTTGAATCAGCTTTAACATTTTCTTCCAATTCACAATCAACAAAGAAAACATCAACTAATTCATATAAATCTTTTTTATTTTGGAATTCACCTTCTCTAATTAATAAACCAACCTCATATCCTTTAAGTTGAACTTTTTTAATTGTTTGATAAGCAACTTCTAAATTTTCAATATCTAAGAATTCATTAATATCAATTAAAAAGACAATATGTGATTCATTTAAATGGTTAACTCTTGAAGATTGATCTAAACTAGATTCAAGTTCATCAAAATTAAGAGGTAATACTAGTTTTGAAAAATAATTTTCTCTTAAGTTGTAATAAGAAGGAACACATTCTTTCATGCATAAAGACAATATTCCTTTTGCTTGATTAAATTGCTTAGCTGCTTTTTTAAGCATTTCAATATTTTTAAAATATTCACTTTTTACTTTAAAATCAACAAAATAGCCATAATTTACAATTCTTTCATCTCTAACTTGAACGATCGAACGATAATTCGATTCAATTTTTCTTTTTGAGATAACTGAATAAAGTTCTCTTCTAAGATTATCAATCGCGTTAGTTAAATTTTCTTCTTTACGATAAATTGAGAATTTAACATTTTTTTCCAAATATTCATCTATTCTTTGATTAAGGGAGTTATACATTGAATCAAATGAATGGGATAAATCTGAAACTAATCCACCAATAATCGTATATTTATAAGTATTTAGATATCCGAAATTTTCCATTGTTTCGTTAATATTGTTATACATTTTTTCAAGTTGAACTTTAGTATCGGCTATCGTAATAAAATTTTTATCTAAAATGCCAATTTCAAATTTATTAGGATCCTTAAAATAAAATTGAATATTATTTTTATCTAAATCTTTAAATAAACCGTCAATGATAATAAATTTAATTAAAGTTTCATTATAGATTGATTCAACACTCTCTTTTTTAATAAAAGAAATTAGATAAGTTGAGCCTTTAGCAAAAAATCCATCTTCATAATTCTTTTTAACTTCACTTAATTCATAAGAAATTTTTTTAAATTTCTTTTTGTTTTTGTAATCATCAACAGGGAAGTTAATCAGTTTATGAGATTGTAAATAAATTAATTCTTCGCTTGAATTAGTATTAAAAACTTTTAAAGCAATCTTTTTATAAACAGCACTTAATTTAATATCCGCTAAAGTAAATAAAGCAACTGATTGAGGACTATCTTTATCAAATTTTTTATCGTTTAAAGTATCAATTAACCAACTTTTAACTTTGTTTTGATCTTCACTAGAAAATTGTGAAAGAAAATCAACAAATGTTTGAGTTGTTGATTTTCCTAAATCTCGAATATTATATTTTAGAACTTTTTGAATTCTAAAATTAATAA
>CALVMY010000076.1 GCA_944349405.1 uncultured Bacilli bacterium
ACTTTAAATAGACTTTGGACAGTTGTTGTTGAACCTGATAGCAAAGTCGAAAATAAATTAAGCAAAGATAAAGAATTAATTGCATTTATTCAAGACGTTAGAAAAGTCTGCAATCATTTACAAAATCACGTAATTATTTCTTATCGTTCTATTCAAGCATTAAACAAAATGAATGAGCTTGAACCAGACAACTTAATTGTCAATATAAAAGAATGTTTGTTCCCAAATTTAAGCAAACAAGATATTGCACAAATCTTTAATAATTGTCGTTTTGAAGACAATAAATATTACCAAGCATTAAAGAAATTAGGAGGTTATGCAAATTGAGACAATTTAACGATATAAATAATAAATGCTCATTAAGAATATACGATAATATAGCCGATTTTATAGAAAATATTAATAAAAATGAAACAAAAAATATATATTTTGACATGTATTGCACTGTTCAAAATGTTAGCGCTCAAGATATGATAAAAATTTCATATCTTGGGGATGAAAAACTTGCTTTTAAAATTAATAAACAAGTAGATATTGCTACGAAAGAATTATCAAATGGAATTGTCAATAGAAGCAAGTTTATTAATAGTGTTAATGGCTCAAAAGTTAATGTAGCACACTATACAATGGGACTCCCTGATAGTATGTATCGCTTTAAAAAACAAGAGATAAATCAAAAAATATTAAATGTGATTATTGATATTGGCTATCCTTGGAAAGTTAAAAATGAAGACGCAGAAAAGAAAATGATAGAAATATTTTCTTACATTACTTCACTTGAACAAAAAGGCTATCGAATACAATTAAACGCATCACATTGTGTTTATACAAATAAGAATGTTATTTTCGATAAAACCGGCATTATAATACCTCTCAAAAAACCAAGTGAAAGATTAAATCTTATGCGTTTTATAACTATCTGCTGTAATCCAAAATTCTTTAGAACATTAATGTTTGCAGAATTAAGAGAATACTGGCAAAACAAAGTTGCTAATTTAGGTTATTCAATGTGGCTAAACGAAAATTATTACACAAAATTTTTAAATGAGTTTGTGGCACCAAAGATTTTTACAAAAGAAGATAATCTTATTGTTCTCAATTATCGAAGCGATTTAAAACAAGCATTTAGCAAATATTTATAGGGGGGAATTAAAGTGGGAAAACAATTTTTTAGAAAATTTTATATTCACAAAACTGGTTTTGATGATAAAGAAAGAAAAATTAATGTTAAAGCATTTAAAAATGTTTGAAAAATTAGGCTATAAAGCGAAATAAAAAAGGAGAATTTATGATTACATTAGACTTAAAAAATAGAAATTTAAAACCTATCGATCAATATGAAGACGGAGACGATATTATTAAAACTTTTGAATTTGAAAATCACCGATTTATGGTGATTAACAAAAGACCAAGCAAGGTTAATTTATTAACGAAAGAAGACTTTAATAAAAGCGAACTTAGAATCGTTAAAGAAATTATAGCTTCTTTTGAGGAAGTCGATGAAATGATGACTTTCATTGATTTTGACACTGGCATTGATTACGAAAAATACGATAACGTTCTTTCTAAAATTTGCGAATTAACTGGAAGGTATGACGTAACCGAAGAAGACGAAAATGGCTTTATTCTTTATGGAGAATTTAAAACGTTATTTGATTATTGCAGTTTTGACGATTAAAGGAGGCTAAATATGAAATATTATAAATGCATAGCAGATTTACAAGGTTGTGGTTGGCAAGTAAATTGCGTTTACACTACAAAAGAATTAAGAAATCAATTTATGGAGTATGCTGATAGCGACGGAAATTACAACATATACAATTTACTTAAAAGACTGCATGGTCAAAAACTTGTTGATTTTATTCAAGACATATGGGAATTAGAAATTATAAGTATAAGTAAAGAGGAATATTTAAACGGAGGCATTTAAAACGGCATATATTGGAAAGAAATAAAGCGAGAGAACAAAAATAGCATACGATAGTGGGGAATACCCATTATCGTATTGGACAAAAGAAAAAATCTTTGACGACATTAAACGAAAATTTAACATTAAGTAAAAAGAAAAGCACAACGGAATTACTCTGTTGTGCTATTTTTTTTATTAAAGCATTATCCCCTTTTCTTTAAGATAATTACTTATATCGTTTAAACGTTCTCTCTCACGTTTATTAAGCCTTTCTTTAGCAATTAATTTGCCATAACGTGTTTTATATCGAAATATCTTTTTATCTTCCAAATCTCGTAAATGAGACGTGTATTTTAAAGCTTTAATTTTTTCTCTTTGCTTTGATACTAATTTTTGAGATTTTTTTTGCTCGCCTATCTTCCATTCGACCCATTCGCTTTTATCTGGAATCATAACTCGCAAGTAAATATTCTTACTTAAGAAAATATTATCGAAAACTTTTTTTAAAGTTATAAAATACTCGTCTATGAAATACGGACTTCCTTTTGTATCTTCAACTATTTTTTTATCGCCTTCAACGTATGAAAAATCGCTTTCATAAGTTATGGCAGGTATCTCATCGCCATTCGCATTAACAAATGAATCTTGAACCTTAAACACGAAGTGATGAGTTAAATTTTTAATCTCGCCTTTTTCTTGTTTAGCAAGTAAATAAATATACCTATCTCTTTCAACTCGACTATCAAACTTAATAATGTCATTCGGATTTAGTCCATTATCGAGCGCAAAATTTTTAGCTTTTTCTAATCCGTCCATTCTATCTTTGCTATTTTCGAAAGAAACTCCATTAATAAAATATACTTTCTTTCCTTTTGCAAACACGCAGTTTCCTTTATTCACTATTGCTCACCTCAAAATCTTTATCTTCTAACTCTCTTTCAATTACATTGCTTTCTAATTCAACATACGAATCGTCTTTATCATGATCAGTCGCATAGCAATCAAAAGATTTTACATTAATAACAACGTCGTTTCTTTTTCTATTTCTCATTGAAAGCGAACCACTAACGAACAACTTTGCTCCCTTATGTAAAAAATGAACCATTGTCTCAATCTTTGCTGGCTTTTCACCTTTTTCTTGAAAGAAATAACAAGTAAAATAATTAGTTGAAAAACCATTTTTAACGGATAAGACAAAACTACAATATTTTTGCCCTTTACTTGTTGTTCTTACTTCTGTTGAATCATAAGCAACAATTCCGCTTAAATTTACATTATTTGCCGTTCTCCCACACTCCTTTCATTTGATTTGGTGTAAAAACACCTTCAATAATTAATCGACAACCAGTCGTCTCACACCTCGAACATTCTTTACAAGAATTAACACCCCTAAAAATAAGACATTTAGCTACATCTTCATTTGACAAGCAATTGTATAAAGTTTTTTGATAAATCTTGCTTCTTTTAGCAAAACTTTGAATCGTGGTTTTTATCATGTTTTCATATGGTGTTAAAACTTTATTTTTTTCTATCGCTTTGCTTTTTTTAGCAATAGTAAGTAATAATCTTAAGGCTTTAGCTGAATATTCCTTAACCTTTCTTTTTGAATAATAAATTTTAAATCTCGTGATCAAAGAATAAATTTCTTCTAATTTTTCGTCGATTTCTTTATTTAATTCTTCCACACTATATGCTTTATTCATATTTCATAATTCCCTCCAATTTTATTTTTTATACTTGTAGCCAATTTTCATATTCTTATCTAAACAGTTCTTTTCTAGGCTGACTTGCGAAATATAAGCGAGAGCACAATTAGGGACTATTAAATTGTTTTCGTAAATAGACTTTGGAATATATCTCCACTTTCTTTTATATTTAACATAAGCAGCTTTATCACTTGGTGATTTTCTGACTACTCCATCTGAATAACTTAATAATTCTCTTACTCTTTCTCTATCACCATG
>CALVMY010000077.1 GCA_944349405.1 uncultured Bacilli bacterium
AAAAACGATGAAATTTTAACTAGTGAAGTTTTATTAACAAAAGGTGAAAATTTAGCTATTATCAATCATTATAATGATAAATCAATCTCTTATGGATTATTTTGCTTTAATATCAATCCAAACGGATCATTAATAAAAGATGAAAAACTTATAGATGGAGCATATGTTGATTATTTCACTTCTAAAGTTGTAATTATTAAAAATAATTCAATAAGAGTTAAAGAACCAATGTTTCTTTTTAAAAGCGAAGATATTAATAAGTAATTTAATTTAGGTTAATATTTATGGATTTAAAAAAATATCGAATCGTATCATTAGTTTTGACTTCTTTAATAATTATTTCTTGTGGAATATTATTATATTTCAATTTAACGAATTATAAAGACGAATCTTTAATGACTCTTTTAGGCTTATTAATGACGCTATTAATATCATTAGTTGAATGTTTTGTATCGATTAAATCATTTAAAAGGAACGATTCAATGCTTTATACTCTTGCCTTTGAACAAGATGGCTCAATTAATAAATTTGCTTTAGGAGCAGATATTGTTTTAATCATTTTAGGAAGTGCCTCAACAATTGGAGGAATTATATATTTATGTTTATTAAATTATAATTTAGGCCTATTCTTTTTAGGTTTTGGAATATTCATGCTTTTTAATGGATTAATTTATTTAACTTACGTTTTAGTAGCAAGAAATAAATATCGTTTAAAATAATTCTTTCTAATATAAAAAAGATCTTATTTATTAGTAATAATAAGATCTTTTTTTATTGAATAATATCGATTTATTTAAAATTCAGTATCACTTAAGAATTCTGGAATAATTGAATCTTCTTCTTCGCTTTCTTTATTAGCAGCTTCTTCTTTATTTCTTTCATCAGCTTTAAGTTTTGATTGTTCAACACTCTTTTCAAAAAGCATTTGTTGTTGTCTTTCTTTTTCTTCTCTTAAAGCAGATAAATCAAGTTTTGTGCCAGGATTAACTGAGAAATCAAATTCAGTATTGAAATCGCCAGCAATAATTGAAACCATGATTTGATCATCAAGTTGATCGTTAACACTAATGCCAAATTTTAAATCAAGATTTCCTCCACAACTATAAACCATATGATCAACACAGGTTTGGCAATCTAAAAGTGAGACTCTTGGACCGCAAGTAATATGGCATAATGCTTTTTGAGCTCCATCAATCGATTGTTCAATTAATGGGCAAGATAAAGCATTTTCAGCAGCTTCAATTGCATTATTTGCCCCTTGTCCACTACCAAAACCGATTAAAGCAACGCCACTATCTTTTAAAGTTGCTCTAACATCCGCAAAATCAAGATTTATAAAAGAAGGCATTAAAATTAAATCAGTAACAGTTTTAACACTCTTAGTTAAAACATCATCAGCTAATGAAAATGCTTCTCCAACAGGCAAATTACCACTACTCATAAGTAATTTATCATTAGAAACAACGATTAATGAATCACAGTTTTCTCTTAATTCATTAAGTCCTTGAACACTAGCTTCCACTTTTTTTCGACCTTCAAAAGTAAAAGGACGAGTAACAATAGCAACTGTTAGAGCACCTTCTTCTTTTGCGATTCTAGAAATTACTGGAGCAGCACCTGTACCAGTTCCTCCCCCCATTCCAGCAGCGATAAAGACCATATTTGCGCCTCTAACAATTTCTCTAATTTCTTCACTTGATGCTTCAGCAGCTTCTTTTCCAGCAATTGGATCTCCTCCAACACCAAGTCCACCAGTAACATTTTCTCCTAAAATAATTCTATTTGGAGCCTTTGATAAAGATAAAGCCTGTTTATCAGTGTTTGCAACATAAAACTCGACATTTCTAATATCTTCATCAATCATTCTGTTGACAGAGTTGTTTCCAGCTCCACCAACACCAATAACAATAATTCTTGCCACAGGTTCAAATCCATCAAGTTCATGTGTATCAATCATATTTTTTCCTCGCTTTATCTAAATATATTTTTAAAACCTAAAGTTCATCATCTTCACGATATTCATCAGCTTTTCTTGAAATAGGTTTAATATCGATTTTAGTTTCATCTTCTAAAGAGCCTTTATAAATCGAAGTAAAAGCTATAGCGCCAAGTAAATTAATATCGCCAGGTTCTAAAGCTCCAATTGAATCGTTTGTATAGAATTTAATTGGATTAGTTGTGTGCAAGCCACTTACAAATTCTTTAAATCCATTAAGCAATGTACCATTACCAATAAAAACTAATGGGATATCATCTTTTAAATTTCCATAATCTTTTAATAAATAATTGATAGCGTTTGTAAACAATTTATCCCAATCTTTTAAACATTCATCAACGACTTGAACAAGTTCATTTTTATTGTATTTTCTTTTAATTCCATCTTCTCCTAAAACAGATAAGATAGGAGCATTAAATTTAGTTTCTCTTAAATCGTGACCATAAATTATCTTTAATTCTTCAGCTTTATCCATTGAAATTTCAAAAGAATTAGCAATTGCTTTAGTTATATCATTGCCTCCGTTAGGGAATGATGTTGCATCATATAACTTACCATTTCCAAAAAATGATACACTTGTATTATCTTTGTTATAGTCAACTAATAAATATTTATCAAAATTAGATTTATTTAATTCTAAAAGTGAATTAACTCCTAAAGGAGAAATAACGACTCTTTTAATTAAAATTCCAGCATCTTCAACCGCTTTTTTAAAGTTTTCAACCATTGCTTTAGGTAAAGTGAAGATATGAGCACTTACCAAAAGAGAATTTGAAAAATAACCTAAAGGTGGATTTTTAAATACTCTATTCCCTTCTAAAGAGAAAACATAAGGAATAATATCGACCACTTCATCATTTGGTTCATTAGTTCTTGCTTTTTTTATCATGCTTAAAGCATTAGCAATATCAATTTTTGCAATTCTTCCATCGTTTGAGATAGTATTTGTTGTTTTTTCATTAGAAAACACTTTTAAACCAAATGGAGGAAGAATTAAAACTATCTCATTAATATCGACTCTTAATCTCTTTTTAGGATCAGAAATGATTTTAATTTGTTTTAAATCTTCACTTAATGAAGTTAAATCAAAAATATCTCCATCTTTATTGGAGACTCTTAAAGGATATGTTCTTTTATAAAGAACATTTATTTTATTATCATATAAATAACCGATTAATAATTTAAAAGAAGTATTTTTTATTTCTACGGCAGCTACTGTGATATCCATACTAGTAATAATTTTAATATGAAAATATATAAAATACAATTAATAATATAATTATATTATTAATAAAAAAGGCATTATTTTTAAGTTTTTTCCTTATATCTAATTTCATTAATTTAAGCATTTAAAAAGCCCCTAACTATAAAACATACGCTAGCGGCTTTTTAAAAAGGAAGAAATTATATGTGCAATAGAATTATTCGCTTTTTAATAGGTTAATAAAGAGTTTTCTTTATTTTCTAATTCAACAACCATCTTTGTTTCTTCATTATTTTTTACGCTTGGAGTAGAAGCGATTGCTCTAATGATTGATACAGGAATAGCAAAGAGAATAAATGCTCCAACAAAGGCACCGCTATAAATGCCGATTTTTTTGAAATAATAATAAGTTTTTGAATGGTTGTGTCTATAGATTTTGTCTTTCATTTGCATAAATTGCTATCTCCTTTTTAAATCTTTTTTAATATTCTTAAT
>CALVMY010000078.1 GCA_944349405.1 uncultured Bacilli bacterium
AGTCTTTCATGTTGTTTAAATGCAGAATAATAAATTAAATTTATTAAATCTGACTTAAAAATGTATTGTTAGATTGGTAGTTTTTATGTTTTATCAAGTTTGTAATTTTAGATATGAAAATTAACCAATTTATCAAAAGAAGGTTTCTTACTCTTAAATTTTTGCTAATTTTAAGGTAATATAATAAAGCAAATAAAAGAAATGGAGAAATACCCAAGAGGCTGAAGGGGTTGGTTTCGAAAACCAATAGGAGCAAAACTCGCAGGGGTTCAAATCCCCTTTTCTCCGCCATTTATTGCATTTTTTATAAAATTAGTAAAAAGTTATTTATTAATTTGTATTAAAAAATGGGAAAGTTAACTTCGCTTTCCCATTTTTTAATAATTTCAAATTTATTTTTTAAAGAATTTTCCAAATAGTAATATCAATATCGTAAGAACTTAGTATTTCTGAAAACGAATCAATATTTAAGGCAAACATCGTAATAACTAAAACTAATCCAATTTTTTCTTTAATAATAAATCATTAATAATAATATTTTTTCATCTCCTAATTCCGATGTAGAAATTTTGTTCCATCTATATTTTGAGTTGTAGAACCATTAGTTAATTCAAAGGCATAATCTAATATTAATAAAAGCTCATTTTCAACATTTCTTCCATCTTTAACATTATTAATATAAGCTTCACCATTATTTGGGAAATCCAGTAAATCTTCAGTTAAATAATTAAACCTCCATATAAATATTAAAAAAGTTTAAACAACAACACAAACATTTGTAAAATCTTCGTTTTTTAACTTATTTTTTAAAAAAAAATAAAATAACAAAATTTTTTAAGTAAATTAAAATTAGCGAATAAATTTTATTATCTTTATTTTAATCTTAAAAAAACACTATTATAAAAATTTAATTAATTATTAATTAATGACAAGAGTATTCTCTATTTAATAGGTTTTCTAAAGAACTTTCCATATACCTGCTCAGTATTTAAAACATTTATAAAGCAAGTAGGATCAGCTTGTTTAGCAATTTTTACTACTTTTCGACGTTCATTTTTTCTAACAGTAACTAAAATAATAAATACATCATTCCCTGTATAGCCACCTTTACCATGAACAACGGTACATCCATGAGGAATATTAGCCATAATTACTTGCGATAAGTTTTCATCTTTAGAAATTATCTGGAGAGATAATTTCTTATTTGAAACATTAATTGTATCAACAACTACTGTTGTAATAACCATATAAAGGAAGGTATACATAAAGATAATTGCTTGCTGAGAAACTTCAACTGCAACAAAATGGACTCCATCAACTAATCCTCCATTCATACAAGATAAAATAGAGAATAATAAGACGATAAAGAAGTTAAATATAGCGCTATAAATACCTACTCCGCTCGATTTTTTCTCACTAATATAATAAGCAATAATATCGATTCCTCCACAAGTTGATTCGATAAGATAGCTTAAGGCAGTAGCTGCTCCAGTACATAATCCAGCAAATAAAATTCTAGCAACTGGTTGATTAAAAATGGCTTCTGAGATTTGAGTTATAAAATCGCCTTGATTATTAGGTAAAATAATACCAAATATTGTTACTAAAATAACATTTATCAAACTTAAAAAAGCGAATTTTTTGCCGATTTTAAAATAAGCTAATAATAATAAAGGAACATTGATAATAAAATAAGATATAAAGTTTGTAACGTATAAATTAAATGGGTCGATAATAAATTCAAAACCAAGGAGTTTACATAAAGCAACAACCGATTGAGAAATTCCGCTTGCTCCACTTGATGCTAAAGCTAAAATAGCACCATTTTCATTAATTAATTCAGGATTTGAAAAAGCTTGATAATTTGGTTGAATAAAACATTTAAAACCAAAAGAAAAAATAATTGCGCTTAAAGCCGTAATAAATAAAGCATAAGCATATTGCAAACTATCTTTTTGATGTGGATGGTCATAAAAATAATTAATGATCTTCTTTTTAAATCGATTCCAGTAATACATCGCCATTAATATAAACAAAAAGTTAAATAAAAACAATAATATTTTGCTTATTTTTGTTTGAATTATTCACTAGTTAAAAAGACTATATTTTTTAAGCAAGTTAGTTTATAATTTTATAGAAAATTTGATACTCTTATACCTATGGTATAAAGTAGCACTTTATACTTGTTTAAAAGGCAAGATAATGGTATCTTATTATTTGCGTTTATATAAATTTGATATATTTTTGAGGATTAAAGAAATGAATATTTTAAAGAAAATCGGTACACCATTTGTCGCAGTTTGGAGATGGATTAAAGAAACCGCTTGGGTTCAACCTCTCCTTATTGTTGGAATTATATTTGCAATTATTTTCTCAATTCCTTCAATCACAAGAGGAATTCAAGGTTTAGTCAACCAAACAGAGAGTGATTTAGTTTATTTTAGCGAACATCAATTGTCTCTTGAAGGTTCAAAAGTAACTGAAGATCATGCTCCTGATTCAGCTGCTAACATCTTCTTTGATGATTTTGTTGAAGCTCAAAGTGCTTGGGGAAATGGAAATAAAGAAGAAGCAAGAGAAATTATGTCTTCTTATTCCAATAACGGCGATAAATTCTTCCTTTTCTTTGTTCAAGACGAATGTACAGGTTGCTCATCTTTAAAAGAAGGTTGTGAATATTTAGAAAATAATTGGTCTAGATATGTTAGAGATGAAAATGAACCAGGATTTTACTTCCAATCAATCGTTGTTGATCAAGAAATTGATGATGATTATTATGAAGAAGAAAATAAACATGCTATCGATGATTTAGTTACTTATAGATCATATCTTGAATTCTATCGTATCGTTATGAGTAATGTTGCTAACACAAGATATTATATTAATGTTGGTATTAGAGATGGCTCTTCTGGACAAAATACAATTTATTCAAATACCGAAGCTTTAATTGATACAACTGATTTACAAACTCCTACTATCATGTTAATTGATTTAACTGATAACAATGAAACTTCTTATATTGTTAGTGAAGTTTTCTATACTTCTGATGCTACTTTCTCAGCCGCTAGTGAAGTTTATGATAAAGCCCAATTTATTGCTGATGCATGGACTTATCAAGGTGTCTTTGGCAAAGACTACCATTAATTAATTAAATTATTTAATATTTAAAAAGTCCGATTTAATCGGACTTTTTATTATGTTTTAATAAATATTCATTCACACCTTTAGGAACTAAAGAAGAAACATCTACTCCTAAAGAAGATAATTCAACAATATTAGATGATGATATAAAAGTATTTTCTTTTTTAGACATTAAAAAGACCATCTCAATATCATGATCAATAAATTCATTTGAAGCAGCTAAAGACCATTCATAATCAAAATCCGAAACAACCCTTAATCCACGTATTAAAAATTTAGCATTATTTTTTTTAGCAAAATCAATAGTTAAACCACTATAAGAATCAGATCTAACATTATTTAAATCTTTAATTGCATCATTAATCATTTCAACTCTTTCTTTTACACTAAAACGATTATTCGATTTATTAGAGTTATAAGCTACTAAAACAATTACTTCATCAAATAATTTAGAAGCTCTTTTAATAATGTCTAGATGACCATTAGTTATTGGATCAAAACTACCTGGATATACTCCAATTCTTTTTTTAGAAGTTAGTTGATTGTTACGACTATTTTCCATAAATTATCCTTTACTTTAACCTTAATTATTACTTAATTAATTATTTATCTAACTTATTTTACCTCATCTTCTTTTAAAGTTAAAAAATATAATATACTACGACCATATTTATATTCCTTTATATTATAAATATTATTTAACTCTTCATTTAAAGAAGTATCTTTTTCTATAAAAATTAATGTATCTTTATTAATCAAATTATTTATTTTTAAAGACTCGAGTACTTCTTTTTCTTTATTATAGTTATATGGAGGATCTAAAAAGATAATATTAAAAATATAATCTTTAAATTTATTAATAAAATCAAAATCATTTAAATTAGTGATTTTGATTTTATCTAGATCCTCCATATAATCATTATTTTTATTATTTAATGTTATATCTTTATTTTTAATAATTGTTTGATAAGCTTTAAAAGATGAATCATTAATATAAACTAATCTAGCACCTTTAGATAAAGCTTCTAATCCGATTTGTCCACTTCCTCCATATAAATCTAAAAAAGAAGAATTGATAATTCTATTTCCTATAATATTAAATAAACCTAATTTCAAAACATCTTTACTAGGGCGGGTGATTGATGGATCAACTTCATTTAATCTTTTATTTTTATATTTTCCACTTCGAATAATTAACATATATAATCTTTATTTAAATTTTAAAGAGATATTCATTGATTAAATCAATGATTTTATTATATTCTTCCTCTTTTTCTTTATATATTTTTACAATTTCTAAAGAGTTAATTTCTTCTTGAACTTCTTTGACTTTTTTTAATAGATCTAATTCTTTTTTAATATTATCTTTATCAACTCTTCTTAAAAAAGTTAATTCATCGATATATTTTTCTTTTTTTATAACGAGTAAAATAAGCGATTCATCATTCTCAAGTTTTTCTTTATAATAACGATATTCTTGATATCTTTTATCGCTTTTTACTCTTCTAACTAATTCATCGATATCATCTAATAATTTTAAATCCATAATGAGTCAAAAATAATTATACAAGTTTATTGCAATTATTTGAAAAAATTTTATATAATTTTTTACGTTATGAAAGATTTTAAAATTGTTAAAGATAATAAAAAGAGTTTAAGAGAAAGAAGCGTTGATATATCTTTACCTTTAAGTGAAGAAATTATTTCTTTAGGGAATGATATGCTTCAATATTTAATTTTATCTCAAGATGATGAATATTTAAAAAAACATAAAAATGTCCGTAGTGGGGTTGGTTTAGCCGCTCCTCAAATTGGAAAAAACATTAATCTTTTAGCAATTTATTTTATTGATGAAAATGAAAAAGAAAATAAATATGTTTTAGTCAATCCAAAAATTATTAGCGAATCGACTAAATTATGTTATTTAAAAAATGGGGAAGGATGTTTAAGTGTTGATAAAGAACATCCAGGATATATTTATCGTCCTTATAAAATAAAAGTGAAAGCTTTTGATCTTTTAAATAATAATGAAGTTCTTTTAGAATTAAAAGGTTATAGTGCAATTGTCGCTCAACATGAAATCGATCATTTAAAAGGAATCCTATTTTATGATCATATAAACAAACTCGATCCTTTTAAAGAAGAAATCGGCGCTATTGCTATATAATTTGGAATTTTATATAATGATTTTGTTAAAAAAATTATTATTTAATAGAAGAATAATTTTTTCATTTTTTGAGAAGTTTTAAAGGTGTAAATGAAATGTATATTAAAAGAAATCCTATTTTAATTTATGCTTTAGGTGGATTAGGAGAGGTTGGAAAGAATACCTATTGTTTAGAAAGCGATAAAGACTTAATTATTATTGATGCTGGGGTTAGATTCCCAGAAGATGATTTAGTCGGTGTCGATTATGTTATCCCTTCTTATTCCCATTTAAAGGATGTTAATCAAAAAATTAGAGCATTAATTATTACTCATGGTCACGAAGACCATATAGGAGCGGTTCCTTTTTTAATTAAAACAGTTAATGTTCCAATTATTTATGCTCCTAAACTTGCTTGCGCTCTTATTAGACAAAAAATCGAAGACCAAAAAATTAAAACAAGCGTCAAAATAGTCGAATATAACCAAGATAGTAAATTTAAAGTTGGCGGTTTTGATGTTTCATTTTTTAGGGTGACTCACTCTATTCCAGATTCATACGGAATATGTGTTGATACTAGCGAAGGAAGAATTGTTACAACTGGTGATTTTAAAATTGATTTGACTCCAGTAGGTCCAGATATTGAACTTCATAAAATTGCTAGACTCGGTGAAGAAGGTGTCGATTTATTACTTGCTGATTCAACTAATGCTGAAAAAGATGGCTGGACACCTTCTGAAAAAAACGTTTTAAATGCAATTAATGATATTTTTGATCGAGCAAGTGGAAGACTTATTATTTCAACCTTCTCTAGTAACGTTTCTCGTATTCAACAAGTTTTAGATTGCGCTTTAAAACATAATCGTAAGTGTGTAATTGTTGGAAGAAGCATGATTACAGCAGTCGAATGCGCTAGAAAATTTGGCTATATTAAATTCCCAGATTCTTATTTTAAAGAAGTTGCTGATTTAGCTCATATGAAAGATAGTGAGACTTTAATTTTATGTACTGGTTCGCAAGGTGAAGCAATGGCCGCTTTAAATAGAATCGCTAATGGTACTTTTAAAGGAATTAGAGTTACTCCAGGAGATACTGTTGTCTTTTCTTCTTCTGCTATTCCAGGAAATGGCGTTTCAATATCTAAAGTTGTTAATCAACTTACTAGAATGGGGGCTGAAGTTATTACTAATAATATTGTTCATGATATCCACTCTTCTGGCCACCCTTCAAGAACAGAATTAAAAATGAATTTAAAATTATTTAAACCTAAATATTTTATGCCAGTTCATGGAGAATATCATATGTTAAAACTTCATGGCGATATTGCTAAAGAATTAGGAATGAATAGTGAAAATGTCTTTGTTTTAGCAAACGGAGATACACTTATTTTAGAAAATCATATTATTAAAGAAGGTGATAGATTCCAAGCTGAAGACGTTTATATTGATGGATATGATATTAATGGTGTTTCTACAGCAGTTATTAGAGACCGTAAAATTCTTCATGATGATGGAATGGTTTCTGTACTTGTCTTTTTAGACAGTAAAAATTCTTGCTTGATTGCTCCTCCTAGAGTCAATACAGTTGGATTTGTTTCTTATGGAAAATATGAAGACCATTTAACACGCCACGCTTCGATGATGGTTCAAGAAGGATTAAATCAACTCTTTAATTCGAAACATGTAACATTTAACGATATTAAAAATACTGTTCGTAGTGTTGTATCAAAATATTATTTTAGAAAAACACAAAGAAATCCAATGATTATTCCTCTTATCTTAGATAAGAAAACAAATTTAAAAAATATGGTTCTTTAACAAATCGTGGGGAATTTTAGGGAATTTCCAATTTCATTGAAATGAACCAATTAGGGAAAGGCTAATCAGCCTTTCCTTTTTTACTTGAATTGATAACATAAATGACACGCTCATAAA
>CALVMY010000079.1 GCA_944349405.1 uncultured Bacilli bacterium
AATATAAATTAGTATGAAAAATAAAAAAGAGAAAATAAATAAAGCTTATATGATATATTCTTTTGATGAAATCAAAAGAATATTAAAAGAAGAATCTATTAAATTGAATAGATTAAATAATTCTTCTTTTAATAATGTTAATAATATCAATAATAAGAATAATAAATATATTGATATTAAGAATTACTCTAATATATATAGAAGATTAGTTATTAACTATTCTTATTTTAAATATTTAACATTAGTTATTAATAGTAATAATAACATTAATCTATCATTAATTAATGATAGATTAATAAGAAGGATTAATAACATTATTAATACTTCTTTAATGTTAATAAAAAAAGATAAAGAATATTCTTATAATCCTTTTTTAAAACATTATTATAAAAAGATAAATAAAATAATATCTTTAAAAAATAATAGTAATAAAGAATATGAATTTGAAGATATTAATAGTGATGTAGTTAGATATATTAATGAATCGATCAATAAACTTATTTTAAAAGTTAAAGAAGATTCATATTCTTTATTACTATATACATCTTTAAAAGATAATATCGATATCAATAATAATATTAGTAAAGATAATATTATTATTGAATATTCATTATTATCTAATAATTTAGATAATAATGAATTATCTTTTAATAAAAAAGAATACATTAAAGATAATGACGATATTAATAATGCCAATTCAATTATTAATTTAGATATTTATGATTTAGTAGCAAAACTTTTATATAACGACTTATTTAAATCATATAAATTAGATATCTTAGATAAAGAAATAGATAATATCTTTTATATATTAGTTAAATCATATTTTATCTCTTCTTTAAATATAAATGATGTTTCTTTATATCAATCATTATTTTTAAATAATGATTGCTATTATTTATTATTATCTTCTTCATCTATTAAAAATGAAGAAGATAAAAGAAACATCATTAAAAAAGGTAAAAATTATTATTTAAAATTTAAAGAAGAGACATTAAAAATAAATCGCATAATCGTCTTTAATAAGAAAAATAAAGATGAATTAGAAAAATTAAATAGTAATTATAATAAAAATATTGAAATCGTTAATTATGGAAACGAATAACAACAATAATAATATTAATATTTTAGAAATAATTAATATAAAAAAGAGTTTTAAATTAACTAAAAAGGAGCAAGAATCAAAAAAATTAACTTCTCCTTATTTAAAAGCAGTCGATAATTTATCTTTTAAAGTAAAAAGTGGTGAAATATTTGGTTTATTAGGACCAAACGGAGCTGGAAAAACTACTGCTTTAAGAATGATCTCTTCTTTAATTAGTTTAGATGAAGGAAAAATATTATTTAATAATAAAGATATTAAAGATGATTTATTCTCTTATCGAAAAAAGGTAGGTTTTTTAACTTTTGAATTAAAACTCGATGATTTTTTTACTCCTTCTTATACCTTCTTTTATATGTCTTCTTTATATGGGATTAATAAAGAAGAGATTTTTAAAAGAAGGGATTATTTATTTTCTCTTTTTGAAATAAATGATTTTAAAGATATAAAAATTAAAGATTTATCAACTGGAATGAAACAAAAAGTATCTTTAGCTATTTCTTTAGCCCATAATCCCGATATTATTATTTTTGATGAACCAACCAATGGACTTGATATTGTCGCTTCTAAAGAAGTATTAAATTATTTATTAAAATTAAAAAGTGAAAATAAAATAATTATCGTCTCTTCCCATATTTTTTCTTTAATTGAAAAAATATGTGATCGAGTCTTAATTATTTTAAATGGAAAATATCAAAAAGAGATTGATTTAAATATGAGTAAAGATAAATCTATTGAAGATATCTTCTTTAAAATATATGAAGATTATTATTCTAATAATAAGGATTATTTATATAAATAAATATAAATATATAAATATAATATATGAGAAAGACTAATGGATTCAAAACAATATTTTTTAAAGAATTAAAAAGATATTTAACAGATTATCGTATGCTTTTAGCACTTTTTCTTCCAGGTATATTAATTCTTTTATTATATTTAGTAATGGGTAATATTATATCTATTTCTTCTTCTACTACTTTTGAATCAATTACCTCTTATACTTATAAAATAGCGTTATCTTCTAATTATAATGATAATAGTAATGTTTCTAATATGTTATTAGAAACATTCTCATTATATTTAAAAGAAGAAGATAAAGATAATAGATTAGAATATTATTATTTTGATATTGATGATAAAGATAATAATAGTAGTAATGAAATAGAGATATATAAAGATAAATTAAAAGAAGGTAATATTGATTTATTAATTATCTATACTGACAATTTTGAAGGTAATTTATTATTTAATGATAATAGTGATAATAATATCAATAATAATAATAATAATAATAATAATAATATTACTAAACCTAATATAACTATTCTTTATAATGGAGAGAAAAAAGAATCTACCTATTTATATAATATAATTAGTGAATTATCATCTTCCTTATATTCTTCTTTTACTTTTAACACCGATAATGAAGGTAATATTATTAATCCGAATATCACTAACAAAGATTATACTCTTCAATCTATAATCTCTTTAATATTCCCATTTTTAACTATCTCCTTATTATTTTCTTCCATTATATCAATTGCTCCAGAAGCAATTGCCGGAGAAAAAGAAAGAAATACTTTATCTTTAATCCTTTTAACACCAATAAAAAGAAGCGATATTGCTTTAGCAAAGATCGCTTCTTTATCAATCATATCTTTTTTAAGTGGTATATCTTCTTTTTTAGGAGTTATCTTATCATTACCTTCTTTATTTAATGGTTTTAATATAACAATTACTATTTTTTCTTCTCCTTTATCATTTATTTTATTATTTTTACTTATCATAAGTGCATTAATTCTTTTTTTAACTTTAGGATTATTAATCTCTTCTTTTGCTAAAAGTATTAAAGAAGCTACTTCTTATTTAACTCCTTTAATGACTATTTTAATGGTTATATCTCTTTTACCAGGATTTATAGACCTTTCATCAATATATTATTCTTTTATTCCTTTATTAAATATTGTTAGTTCTATTTCTTTTATTATTAAAGGAAATGATTTATCTTTATTTTCATCTTATTTTATTATTACTATTATTATTAACATTTTATTCTCATTATTAATTATTTATTTAATATCAAAGATATTTAATAAAGAGAAAATAATGTTTACTAAGTAAACATTATTTATATATATTAATTATTATATCTATATATTTTTGCCTAATAAAAAAATTAATTTATTAAGCAATAAGTTGCCTAATAAATTTAAATTCTTTTTAGACTTATTTAAATATATTCGATAATTATCATAATTTTTTTAAATACAAATTAGATAATTTTATTAGGCAAAATAAAGTAATATAACTTTTTGCGTAATAAAAATATTTATTTATTAAGCAAAAATATTTATTAAAAAGAATAAAATTTGATATAATTATTTTTATAGAAGGAAGAAATTATGATAAATCTAGGAAAAGAAAGCGAAAAAGTCGAATTTAAAAAAACTACTTCTGAATTAAATGAAGGCCTTATTTCAATTGTTGCTATTTTAAATAAAAGTGGCCAAGGCAAACTTTATTTCGGAGTTAAAAATAACGGAGATGCCATTGGGCAAGAAATTAGCGAATCAACTTTAAGAGATATTTCTAGAAAAATTTATGAAGATATTAAACCAACC
>CALVMY010000080.1 GCA_944349405.1 uncultured Bacilli bacterium
ATATCAGTTTCAACAGTAACAATCTTGGTTGGATTATCAATATCATCAGCGCAAACACCATCAACTGGGAGTAAAACTTTTCCACTTGAATAGCATTTTCTTGCATAATCTAATTGATCATCTTCACATGGTGAATTGCCAATACCAACACCTAAAGCTTTATAGAAAGTGTAAGCCATAGCACCACCAATTAAGATTTTATCGCATTTTTTTAGTAATGAATCGATAACTTTAATTTTATCTGAAACTTTAAATCCACCTAAAATTGCAACATATGGATGGACATCACCTTTAACGCAAGCCCCTAAGTTTTGGACTTCTTTTTCCATTAAATAGCCTAAAGCAACTTGTTTTCCTTCTTCTTTTAAGATTTCAGGAACACCATATGTAGAAGTGTGAGCTCTATGAGCACTTCCGAAAGCATCCATTACGAAGGCATCAAAATTTGAAGCCCAATCTTTTGCAAGATCGCTATCATTTTTGCTTTCGCCTTTTTCATATCTTGTATTTTGAACAAGTAAGACTTCACCATCTTTTAAAGCATTAATATGTTCGCTCAATTTTTCTCCTCTTGTTTCAGGAGAGAAATAAACTTTAACTCCAGGAAGATGTTTTTCTAAAACTGGTAAAACATATTCCATATTATTTTTAGCTTTTTCTTTGGCGATTTCTTCATCATCGACTTTTCCCCATTTAATTTTTCCTAAGTGGGACATTAATACAACTTTAGCGCCATCTTTTAATAATTTTTTAATGGTAGGTAAAGCTTGAACAACTCTATTATCATCTCTAACTTCACTACCTTTTAAAGGGACATTAAAATCAACTCTAACAAGAACTTTTTTGCCTTGTAAATCATGTAATTTATCAATAGTATTCATTATTTATTTTCCTCTTTTTTAATTTAAAAGGGGTCTTGCCTCATAGTAAAACCCCTTTGATTGCTAAATTATTATATTATTTTAATTCTGCAAAGTATTTAATTGTTCTAACCATTTGGCTAGTGTAGGAATTTTCATTATCGTACCATGAGACGACTTGGACTTGATATGTGTCATCATCAATTTTAGCAACCATTGTTTGTGTTGCATCGAATAATGAACCATATGTCATACCAATAACATCGGATGAAACGATTGGATCTTCATTATATCCATATGAAGCGGAGGTATGATTTTTCATGTAGTCGTTGATAGCTTCTTTTGTTAAATCATGAGCTTTAACAACAGCAACAAGGATTGTAGTTGAACCTGTGCAAACTGGAACTCTTTGAGCTGAACCAATGAGTTTACCATTTAATTCAGGAATAACTAAGCCAATAGCTTTTGCAGCACCTGTTGAGTTAGGAACGATATTGATAGCTGCAGCTCTTGCTCTTCTTAAATCGCCTTTTCTATGTGGTCCATCTAATACCATTTGATCACCAGTATAAGCATGAACTGTTGTCATGATACCACTTTGGATTGGGCAAAGTTGATTTAAAGCATTTGCCATTGGAGCTAAGCAGTTTGTTGTACAGCTAGCTGCAGAAATAATTTGATCATCAGTTGTTAATGTATGTTCGTTAACACCATAGACAATTGTTTTTAAATCATTTCCTGCTGGAGCTGAGATAATAACTTTTTTAGCACCTGCATTGATATGAGCCATTGCTTTTTCTTTCTTTGTATAAAAACCTGTACATTCTAAGACAACGTCAACACCAAGGTCTTTCCAAGGGAGTTTTGAAGCATCAGCTTCTTTATAAATTTCAATTTCGTGTCCATCGACAACGATTGAACTTTCTTTAGCTTCAACTTTGTCAGCTAAAGCATATCTACCTTGAGCTGAATCATATTTTAAAAGATGAGCTAACATCTTTGGGTCTGTTAAATCGTTAATAGCAACGATTTCATAACCTGGAGCTTGGAACATTTGTCTAAAAGCAAGTCTTCCGATTCTTCCGAATCCATTAATTGCAACTTTAATTGCCATATTTTTTAAATTCCTCCTTAAGAATTTTTATAACGACATTATTATAAGAAAATTGATTTAAAATTTAAAGATATAAACTAATGGAAATATCATTTTTTTAATACTTTTGAGATAATTTTTATCACCGCAAGCCTATTTTTTTAAATTTTGTGTCTTTATAAATTCTTATACATAATTATTTGAATTTGTTTTACTATATCGCGACATTTATCAGTAACATATTCAAAATAAGAATATACTTTTTCGTTCATTACAATATCCATATAACTTACATCGCTTTCCTTATATAAATCGCGGACATTAACTTCATAAAGTTGATCGACTTCTTCCTCAATTTCAATAACTTTATTTAATAAAGGGTCCATGATTTTTTTATTAGAAATTTTATCCATGTTTTCTAAAATGTTTAATAACGAAATAATTGCTTCTTTTGTCTTATTTATAAATATAGATATATTAGAGGGAACTTTTTGATAGTTTCTAATATAAAGTTTATAAGAGATTTCATCTATCGAATCAGTTAAATCATCAATTTTATCTAAAAGTAAAAATATATCCTCTCTATCAATAGGAGTGATGAACTCTTTAGCTAATCTTTCTTCAAATTCATGTTTTTTAATATCGGCTTTATGTTCAATTTCATGAACATTATTTTTTAAAACCACTAGATTTGAAGAATCAAAATTTAAAAGACCTTCTTCTAAAATTTCTAAGGCTTCTTTTGAATAAGTAGCTAAAATTTGAAATGATTCATAAAAATATTCCTTCTTTTTCTTAAATATAGACATATTTATCCCTCCGAAAATTTAAAAAGTTGCAATGAAGATTAAAGCAAAAAGATAGCCAATTAATCCACAGCCTGGAAAAGTAAAAAGCCAGGTTAAAACCATTTCCTTTGCCGTATTCCAATTCACTTTTTTGATAGACCTACTACATCCAACCCCTAAAATTGAAACTGATTTAACTTGTGTTGTTGATACAGGAATTCCTAAAAAGGTTGAAATAAAGATACCAACCGCACTAGTAAAGTCGGTGACAAAGCCTTGATAAGGCTCTAAATTTACCATCCCCATTCCTACTTTTTTTATTATTCGATAACCACCAATTGATGTTCCTAACCCCATAATTAAAGCAACTAAAACAGCTAAATACCATAAAGAGGCATCTCCTGAAAATTCGGTTTGCATTATTGAGGTATTAAAATCTAAATTATACTGTTTTCCAGCTAATGAAAGCGCCAAAAACATTACTCCAATAAACTTTAAGCCGTCTTGCGCTCCATGAACATAAGCCATTCCTGCTCCTGAAAAAATTTGTGCATATTTAAAAAATGGTCTCGTCTTATTTCGATTAACCTTTTTAAAAATTAATTCGACTAATTTTGTTAAGAAATAGCCAACAATAAAACCAAAAAGACATGAAATTATAAGTCCATAAATAGTTTTGGCCCATGAAGAATCCCATCCAAAAGGAATATAAGCATCTTTCCCAAAAGTCATTGCAGCAAGTCCAGCTCCAGTTATTCCAGCAATTAAGGCATGAGATTCACTTGAAGGAATTCCGAATATCCAAGCGATTACTCCCCAAGAAATAACTCCGATCATTCCAGCACTTAAAGCATTTAAAGCCATTTTGTAATCACTGCCAAAATCAACCATATCTGAAATAGTATCAGCTGTTGCAGTTGTTAAAAAATACATTGAAAAAACACCTAAAAAATTAAAAATTGCAGCCATTATAATTGCATTTTTTGGTTTTATTGCTTTGGTTGAAATACATGTAGCAATTGCATTAGGGGCATCAGTCCATCCATTTATAAAAATAACACCTAAAACTAATATTAGAGCAACTCCTAACATTGGATAGGTCTTAATAAGTTCAAAAACCTGATTAAAATTCATCGAGTTAAATTGTAAATAAAAATGTTAATCTTTACAATTGCTTAATATTCTTAAATATATCTTTAAATTTTTAAAATAACAAAAATGCCGATAAGCATCGTTGTTTATCGGCAATTAAGATAATATTAATTATTAAATCATTGTTAAATTTAATTCATTTTTAACATTATCATATTTCAAGATATAGTGTTTATTTGGTTTCATTGTTTCATCGATAATATCTTTTGCAAGATAAGTTTCGATGTTATGTTGAATAAATCTTTTTAATGGTCTTGCACCAAATTCTTCACTAAATGAATTCTCAACAGTATAGTTAACAAGTGAATCGTCAAACTCAACATAATAATATTCGTTTTCAAGTCTAGCTTTCGTCTCATTAAGCATTTTTCTAGCAATCTTATATTGAACATCTTTACTTAATGGGTTAAAAGTTACAATTTCATCGATTCTATTTAAAAATTCTGGTTTGAAGTGAGCTTGAAGCAAATATTTTAATCCTTCATTATGACCTTTTAAAATCTCTTCGCTACCAATATTTGAAGTCATAATAATAACTGTGTTTTTAAAATCGCACAAACGACCTTGAGCATCAGTTAATCTTCCTTCATCCATAATTGAAAGTAAAAGATTTAAAACATCTAATGAAGCTTTTTCAATCTCATCAAATAAAACGATTGAATAAGGATTGTGTCTAACTGGTTCAGTAAGTTGACCACCTTCTTCATATCCAATATACCCAGGAGCAGCACCAATAAGTCTAGAAACAGAATATTTTTCTTGATATTCAGCCATATCTAAACGGATAACATGGCTTGAAGAATCAAATAAAGCATCTGCTAAAGCTCTAGCGACTTCAGTTTTACCAACTCCAGTAGGACCCATAAAAAGGAACGAACCGATTGGACGAGAAGCATCATTTATACCTGCTCTTTGTCTTAAAATGGCATTAGAAACTAATTCAATAGCCTTATCTTGACCAATAACTCTCTTTTTAAGCATTTCTTCAAGATGCAAAACTCTTTCTTTTTCGCCTTTTTTAATTCTTGATACAGGAATGTGAGTCATTTTTGAAACAATTTCAGCAATATTGTTTTCATCAATCATTTCAGAAATAATGTGATGATCTTTTTCTTTTTCTTCGATTTCTTCAATTCTTTTTTTTACTTGAGGAATCTCTTTATAATTTATCTCACTAGCTTTTTTAAAATCGCCATTATTATAAGCTGTTTGTAAATCAAAATTTAAATCATCAAGTTTCTTTTTAAGATCTTTGCTTTCTTTAATTTCGGCTTTTTCTTTATTCCATTCTTTCATTAACTCTTCTTTTTGGCCTTGAAGAGACGTCAATTCTTTAATTAAATTATTTAATCTAACTTTGGATTGTTCATCTTTTTCTTGTTCAAGAGCTAATTTTTCCATTTGTAATTGGTTTATTTTACGATTGATTTCATCGAGTTCATAAGGCATTGATTCAATTTCAACTCTTGTTTCAGCACAAGCTTCATCTAATAAGTCAATTGCTTTATCAGGTAAAAATCTGTTTGGAATATATCTAACTGAATAATTTACTGCAGCAACAAGAGCATTATCTGAAATATGAACACCATGATGAGCTTCAAATTTAGATTTTAAGCCTCTTAAAATAGAAAGAGTATCTTCTTTAGTTGGTTCATCTACCATAATTGGTTGGAATCTTCTTTCAAGTGCTCTATCTTTTTCAATATATTCTTGATATTCCTTTAATGTAGTTGCACCAATACAATCGATATCACCTCTGGCAAGCATTGGTTTTAACATATTTGAAGCA
>CALVMY010000081.1 GCA_944349405.1 uncultured Bacilli bacterium
TCATCGGTATAGGTGTTTTTAGTTTCTTCGATAAAACTATCCATTAAATAGTCGTTTCCATCATCAAAAGAAGCAATTTCCATCGGAATACCTATCTCACGATACTTCTTCAAAATTGGTAGTGTTACTGAAGAAGAATCGATAAATCCTTGTTCATAAAATGAAGAAGAATCCTGCATTTTAGATAAAATTGTAGTTAAACCACTATTATCTTTAAGCGAAGCAGCATAATGTTTAAAAATATTTTCAAGATGCCCTTTAATTGTTCGATCGGTATTATTAAGATAAAGAATTTTTTGAGTAGATGATTTAGTGTATGCATTATTTTCTTTATCAATTGATGAAATTAAAGAATTTAAAGTCTCATAAGTATCGCTAATATAATTAATTTTGGTGATAATATCATTTTCAATCTCTTTTTTGTTATTTGTTTTTGAAGAGATCGATGCTTGTAAAATAAGTTTCTCTCTTATCGATTTATCTTTTAACCAACGGTTTAATATTTTAATAATTGGTCTTTTAAATTTAGCGACACTGTCAAAAGTTTTTAAAGGGTGATAGTAGCGATCAGAAATCTTCTTTTTATAAATATCGAAATAGGAGTGTAAAACTTCATTAGTATCGAATAATTTAGTTAATTTATTTTGGAAGATTCTTATGGAATGAACAAGGGTAATAAGTTCAACTTTTAATTTTTTTGTATTTTCATAACATCTTAAAAGAGTAGGATATAAAAGTTCGTCCATATCTTCATCTTCAAGTTTAAGTTCAGAATAAGTTGAATGAACAAGCGATAAATATGGAGCTTCTTCATCACTAACAATATCATTAAAAGTTTTTAATAGCGAAATTGTATAAGCTGGTAAAACAACTACTTCTTCATAATTATCAATATCCATAGAAATATCAATCCAGCCACATTCTTCTAATCGACGAATAATAAAAGAGGCTTTGGAAGAAACTGTATCAATCGCTAAATCGTTTTTTTCTTCCTCGCTTAATTCTTCATCGTCTAAAGAAAAATTATTTAAATTCTTTTCTCTTTCTTTTAAAGCATTCAAAAAGTCATTCTTTTTAATAACCGCTTCATCATTTTGAAGCAAAGAATAAAGTATCGATAAACTTTCAATATATATTTCTTTATTTTTCCCTCTAAACAAAGAAAAATAATTATTAGGTACAATATCAAATAAATTCATAATAATAACCGTAAAAATTATATCATTTATAAAGTCTATAAAAAAGAAAAAAGAGGCGAATCAATTTACTTTTTCTTTAAAATTATATTTTAAAGAAGCAGGAAAATAAGTTATATAAAAGTTTTCACGTAAAAACTTTTTATTTTATTAATCAAAATGTTAGGAATTTATGCATAATTATCTATAAAAATATTGAAAAATAGATTTGATTAAGATATTTTTATATGATATTATCTATAAGCATTGAAATTAAGGAGGTAAAAGATATGTCAAGAGTATGTCCAATTACAGGTAAACACCCTATTAGTGGTAACAAACGCTCACACTCTCTTATCGCTACTCGTAGAAGATGGGATGTCAATCTCCATACATATAAAGTAGAAATTAATGGTCAAATTGTTAAAGTTAGAATGAGTGCTAGAGCTTATAGAAGCCTCAATAAATCTAATGCAAAATAATTTGTAAAATTACCAAAGAATAAAATAAGTCTCCCCTAAATATTTGGGGAGATTTTTATTTATATTTTTATCGATTTAAAACATCGAAACAATTAAAGGGATAAAAGAAATCAAATAAGAAATAAATGAACCCCGTTCCAAAATTGCTAAATAATTATATTTAGGTCGATTATATGTTTGAGCATCAACCTTTACTAATTTAGCCCATGATTTATATGATGGATTACAAATTAAAACCAACATAAAAATAATTGCTAAAACAATAATAATTATATTAATAATTGGAGTTGACATATTTAATCCTAACACATCATTTCTTGTTAAAAGTAAAAGTTCTAAAACAAGAGTTAAAAGAGTTGAAAAAGAAAAGATAATTGCAAAAGCTAAATGTAATTTATAAGCGCTCATTTTAATAAAAAACAAAAGATTAAACGAAAATACAGCGATAAACATCATTCCAAGCAAAATATATATCTGATATATATCGTGAAATTCAAAATGAATAAATAAAGCATAAAAAACAAGCGAAAATAAAACTAAAAGAGATGAAAAAATAATTAATATTTCATAGATCCAACTTCTTTTATAATTTCTTTTAAATTGATTTAATTCATAAGGAAAGAAGGATAAAAAGTTATATTTTCCACTTCCTGTTTTATTAAAAGATAAAGTCATTGCTAAAAATGAAAAAACGAAAATAATCGTACCTAAACAAAATAAAATTATAACTAGACTTTGAAGAGCGCTCATAAATTATTCACCTTTCAACAAATTAATAGCGTTTTTACGATTTTCGCTTTTAAAAATATAAGACCCTGAAACTAAAATATCAGCTCCACTTTTTTTAACTAAAGGTGCTGTTTCACTATTTATACCACCATCTACTTCTATTTTATAGTGATAATTATTTTTTTCTCTCTCCTTTTTTAAGAATTCAATTTTATTTAAAGAGGAAGGCATAAATTTTTGGCCACCAAAACCTGGCTCAACACTCATCACTAAAACTAAATCAATATCGTTTAAAAAAGGAATAATTTTATTTACTTCCGTTCCTGGTTTAATTGAAATTCCAACCATCGCCCTGCTATTTTTAATCTCTTTTATTAAATTAAAAATTTCTTCATCATTATTTAAAGCTTCATAATGGAAAGTTATAATATCCGCCCCAGCTTTAACAAAATCTAAATAATATTTTTTAGGATTAGAAATCATTAGATGGATATCTTTTATTAATTCAATTTTTTTAGAAATAGAACTTAAAACATAGCTTCCAAAAGAGATATTATTAACAAAATGCCCATCCATTACATCAAAATGTAAATAACTTGCCCCTTGTTCTTTTAAATCCTTTATATCTAAATAAAGATTTGAAAAATCAGCTGACAAAATTGAAGGAGCGACATATATTTTTTTCATATTTCAATTATATTTTATTTTTAAATATTAATCCAAAAAAACAAACTAAAAATCATCTAACTATTTGTTAAAAATAAAAACTGCTGAATCTTAGTTAAAATTAATTTTTATTTATCTTCTTTTTTTGTTAAAAGAAAAATTATTATATTAAAAAATATTAAGTTCATAATTAATATAAAAAAGCATCGCATAAGAATCAACTCGCGTTGGTCCATCAAGATTATAAGCTAATATAAATAATCCAATAAAAATAACACTTAAAACGATTGATACGATTCTTATTATAAGATTTTTCATTAAATCGCTTTTTAAAAATTTAATTACTACGCTTTTATTATAAATAAAAAAATGAAAGGGGGTCAAAATTTAAAACTTAGTTTTTAAAATGTAAAAAAGCATAAAAATTGTCATTTATTAGAAAAGCTATTTATGAATAAATCCGAATAAGCGAGTTAATAATGGAGTTGATTTTTTAATTACATTTTTATCGTTATATAAATCTTTAATATCTTCAAGCATTTCAAAAGAGGATGAATATCTTATATTTAAGTCTTTATTCGTCGCTTTTTTTACAATATCTTCACATTTTTGAGGCAAAGTAGGCATAAAATCAAGTGGAGAAGGGAAATCATAACGAACATGATCATATGCAACTTTATTAGCATTGGTATCATCGAAAGGAACATAACCAGTTAAAAGTTCAAAAAAAGTAACTCCTGCAGCATAAATATCAGATTGTTCATTAGGTTTTGAACCCTTAATTACTTCTGGAGATAAATATTGAGCGGTTCCAACAACTTTTTTATGTTCATCAATATTTAAATCATAATATTTAATCATCGATATACCAAAATCTGCTATTTTTGCAATTCCATCACTACCATAAAAAATATTTTGTGGTTTTATGTCGCGATGAATAATTCCTTTTGAATGAATATAAGATAAAGCCTCTAAAACTTGAATCATGATTTGACAAGATACAGGTAAAGAAACAAATTTTTTAAAATTTAAAAAGTCTTTTAAAGTCTGCCCTTTTTGTAATTCATTAACAATATAAGGAGAACCTTCAAAATAACCATAATCATAAATCCTTACAATATTTGGATGAAATAAACTAGCAGCAATACGGGCTTCGTTTTCAAAACGAATTAAATTTTGAGGATTATTAGCACTTTCCTCGTTTAAAATTTTAAGAGCAATTGCCCTTTTCATAATTATATCGTAGCCTTCAAAAACATCGCTCATTCCGCCATGTCCGATACTAACTTTAATTTTATAACGTTCATCGATCAAATCATTAATTTTGATCATTTAAACTCTCCCATAAAATACAAGAAATATTGTCATTTCCACCATTAAAATTAGCTAAATTAACAAGCGCATTGACTTTTTCATCAACACTATTTTCACTTTTTAAATTAGCCTCGATATCTTGAAAAGAAACATTATTATATAATCCATCGCTACAAAGAAATAAACTTTCCCCATGATATTCATAAACATTTAAATCATAAGAAAAGGTAGGAAATAAACCAATCGCATTAGTTAAATAATGTCTTTTTGGATGAGTTAATGCTTCTTTTTCATTAATTTGACCCGAATTTAATAAATATCTTACATAAGTTTGATCTTCTGTAATCTGTTCAAGCTTACCATTTTTTAATATATAACAACGTGAATCTCCGGCGTTTAAAACAAGTAATCTTCTTTTATAAATTAAAGCAACACAGATAGTTGAACCCATTCCTCGATATTCTTCATTATTATCTTGATAATTAAAAATATTTTTATTTATTTTTTTGACAGTTGAGCAAAGCCAAAAGTGAGCATCAAAAAATGAAGCAAAACGGTTTTTCTTTTTAAATTCTTTTTTTAAAAATTCAACTACTTCTGTAGAAGCAAATTCGCCTTTTTTGTGGCCGCCCATTCCATCAGCCACTACTAAAAGAACGTTATTATAGGAATTTACAATTCCTTTAACACGATCTTCATTACTATTTCTAATTTTTCCTATATCACATAAATAGGAAAATGTTCCTTTATAATTCTTTATTTTCATTTTTCGCTCTCAATTGCCCACAAGCGGCATCAATATCTGTACCAAATTCTTTACGAATAGTAGCTGTTACACCTAATTTAGTTAAAGTGTCTAAAAAATCATGAACATTTTTTTCATCACTTCTTTGATAAACTAATTCTTTTATTGGGTTATAAGGAATTAAATTTACATAAGCTAAAGTTCCTTTTATTAAAGAAGCAAGTTCTTTTGCATTTTCTTTTGAATCATTAATCCCTTTTAAAAGAATATATTCAAATGTAACTCTTCTTCCAGCTTCTTTTTCATAATATTTAACTGCATCCATTAGTTCATTTAAAGGATATTTTAATGAAATAGGCATTAATTTATTCCTGATTTTATCATTAGCGGCATGTAAAGAAATTGCTAAATTAATTTGTAAATGTTCGTTAGCGTATTTTCTAATTCCTTCAACAAGTCCACAAGTCGAAACGGTTAAATGTCTTGCTCCAATTGCAAAACCATATGGATGATTTAAAATTCTTATAAAATCTAAAACATTATCATAATTATCAAAAGGTTCGCCCGTTCCCATAACTACAACATGAGTTACTCTTTTTGATGGATCTTCATCTTTTAACAATTCATCTAAAATTAATATTTCCCCAACCATCTCTCCACAAGTTAAGTTTCTTTTCTTTTTTAAAAATCCAGACGCACAAAAAGCACATCCCATATTGCAGCCAACTTGAGAGGAAACACAAGCAACATTTCCATAGTTATAACGCATTAAAACCGTTTCAACTAAGTCACCATCATTCATTTCTAAAAGGAGTTTGATTGTTCCATCTTTGCTTAACTGTTTTTTATAAATTTTTGGTTTAGATAAACAAAAATCGCTTTTTAAAACTTCTTTAAAGGCTAAAGAAATATCACTCATTTTATCAAAATCATCGACTCTTTTTTCATAAATCCATTTAAAGAGTTGACTTGCACGATATTTCTTTTGGAAATATTTATTAACAAGCAAATCTTCTAATTTTTCAATTTTAAAATCGTAGAGATTATACATTACTTAACTCTCCTGATTTTTGCATAATATAGTAAAGAATTTCCTTCTTTATTAGGCAAATAAATTTTTTCTTTATCTAAAACAAAACTCTCTTTATTTTTCTCAATAAACTCATTAATTAAATTATGAGTTTCTTTTAGATTAATGGTAGGAACTAAATAAAGCAATGTGCCATCAACTTCTAAATATTTGGCCACTTCATTTAATCCATCTTTTATCGAATTAATAATTTTATCTAAATCATCAACATTAAAATAAACTCCATATTCAGGATTTCTTCTAAATAATTCAAAATTTGAACATTTAGGAGAATATAAAATTAAATCTTGTTTTTTTGCTAATAAAGCAATTAAAGTTGATTCGTTTCCTTCATAAAAATGGGTCTCTTTTAATTTATTTGATTTAATTTCATCAAAAATTTTATATGTAAGTTTATTATCTTTGCTAACAAAATTTAAAGTATTATTTTTTCCAACAAATTTCTTAAAAAAATCTAAAGCTATATTATTAAAATCACCTAAATAACAGGTTAAATTAGAGTTAGAAAGATCAAATGAAGAAAAGACTTCAATATAACCAAGCTGGGTTAGATATATTTGACCATCATGAAAAGACTCTTCTTTTCTAATTGAAGTTGAATTTGTATATTCATATAAATCAGCATCGATTTTTTTAAAAGCCATCGTTGGAGAAAAAGCTTTTGAATAATTTACTGAAACAAATTGTTGAGGCATGGCAGAAATTTCATAAACAATCGAAAGACCTTCCTTTTTACCATATTGCTTACATAAAAGTTTGATGAGCCATTCTGGTTTATTAAATCTTAAAGAATAATATTTTAAAGTTCCTTTTTTAACATCAAAAAAATCAAATGTTCTTTTTCTAGAGATTACATCTTTGATATAAAATATTTCATCTTTACTTAATTGATGCTTTTTTTGAATAATATACATTAAAAAGTCGTTGAACATTTTATTTTGATCGACCTTTTTTCTAAATGCATTATTAACATAAAGTAAGCCAAGTTGAATCATTTCATCACTATTTTTCTTAAAATTTAAAATATCAGCAAGATGAGCAATTAAAAAATAATTGCGGAAAAATATGCCGCTAATTTGAGAAATTTCAATACTTTCTCCTCTTGTGGCATCCTTGCTTTCTTTTTTTAAAGAATTTTTTAAATCCAATTCTTTATTAATGACATTTTTAATGACTGAAAAGGCAACTTTATAAGTATCCATAGACTAATTTTATTTCATTTTTTTAATTTTTTCTTCAAAACATTCAAAAGCGTTACCTAAATATAACTCTTCTTCGCTAATTTCAACATGATGATGTTCGTGGTTTTCTTCATTATTTTCTTCCTCTTCATAATAATCTTCATCATCAGTTTCAACATTAACAAGATTATCTTCTCTCATAAAACGAGGATAATCACTATTAATATATTTGTGATAATTATCGCTTGAAAAATAATAGAAAACACACTCAATATTAATTGCTACATCTTTAACAAATTGCTTTAAAATTTTAAAAGCATCATCTTCTAAAACTTCAACCTTTTTAGGGGCATGAACCTCGATTAAAACATTCCAAGTATTTTGTTCAACTCCATCATGAACGTATAAACATTCTGGAGATAAAAAATTTATTTCATCAGCACTAACTTCATAAAGATCAGCTATCTTTTTCGTTGCATCTTTGGAAATATTTCTGAGTAAATATGGATCGATTCCATAAATTTTTATTGTTATCATTGCTTTTTACCTCTTATTAATAACTGACTTTATTATCATATATGATAATAACCTCAAAATCAAAAAATTATAAATCGTAAGGAGAAATATTTAAATATAAGTGCAAATTTTTAATAGTTTGATATTTAAAAATTACTGCCGAAAGTAAATTTTTAGTCGAAGAGTAATATCTTGTTTTAATAAAAATCGATAACGAATAATACGATTTATATCTTTCAATAGCACCACTAACAGTAACAATATCATTTGGTAATTTTTTCTCTAATTCTCTTTTTATTTCCATCGTTTTAATTTTTAAATCATAAATCTGATTTGAGGCAATAATTAAAGAGACTATATTCGAAAAAGGAGGATAGTTGTATTTTTTTCTTCTTGTAATTTCATAATTATAAAAAGAGTCATAATCGTTATTTATTGCAAAATTTATAACTTTATTATCTTTTTTATATGTTTGAATTACAGCTTCGCCCTTTTTAAATCTACCACTTCTCCCAATAGTTTGAACTAATAAAGAATATGTATATTCATTAGCTTTATAAGATTGGATATTTAAAAGAGTATCGGCATTAATTATTCCTACAAGCGAAACATCTTTAAAATCATGCCCTTTTGCTACAATTTGAGTCCCAATTAAAACATTTACCTTCTTTAAATTAAATTTATTTAAAATATCTTCTATTTGATTTAATGTTGGTGAAGTATCTGAATCTAAAACTAAATAAGGAGTTAAAGGGAAAATCTTTTCAAATTCTTCCTTAACTTTTTCAATACCATAACCATTAAATCTTATATTAATTGATCCACAAATTGGACATTTATGATTAAATTTTAAACGATAATCACAGTGGTGACACATCAATGAATTATTTTCTTTATGATAAATTAGGGGCAAATTACATTCTGGACATTTATAAACATAGCCGCATTCATCACAAATTAAAGATGAAGAGTAACCTCTTTTATTAATCATTAAAATTACTTGTTCATTGTTTTCAATTCTTTTTTTAATTTTTTCAATTAAAACATCCGAAAAAACACTTGAACCATTTTTGAAAACAAGTTTATTTTTAAAATCTACTAAAGAGATTTCAGGTTTTTCTTGAATAAAATATTTATTGTTTAATTCTAAAAGTTTGTATTTTCCGCTTTTTGCTTTAGCCATTGTTTCAATTGAAGGGGTCGCACTTCCTAAAACAACTTTAGCTCCGTCAATTCGATTTCTATAAAAAGCAACATCTTTAACATTATATGTTAAATCAAAATCTTGTTTATAACTTTCGTCATGTTCTTCATCAATAATTATATATTTTAAATTTGTTAATGGAGCAAAAACTGCACTTCTCGTTCCTACAACGATTCTGACTTCCCCACTAGAAATTTTACGATATTCATCATATCTTTCGCTTGGCAAAAGTGAAGAATGTAATACAGCAATTGGTTCATTGAAATATGATAATAAATGAGAAATCATTAAAGGAGTTAAACCAACTTCCGGAACTAAAATTAAAGCACTACCACCTTTTTTTAATGCGTCTTCAACTAATTTTATATAAATTAGGGTTTTCCCGCTTCCAGTAACACCTTTTAAAAGATAAATATTTTCACGTGAGAAAGAGATCATTTCAAAAACATCGTTTTGTTCTTTATTTAATGTAAATTCATTCTCATAATTAAATATCTTTTTAGCATTAAAGCGATATTTCTCTTCAATCTTTTCTTTAATTATTCCGATATTTATCAAATTTTGAAGTGTTTTTGAATCATTTATTTCACTTTTTAAGACCAAATTATTATTTTTGAATTTATTTAATAAATTTTCTTCAAATTTATTTTTCGCCTCATAAGTATCATCGACCAATTCATAAAAAGTTATATATGATATTTTTGCTTTATTAACAAAGGATTTTTCGCTTCTTAAAGATGGGGGAAGCATTGTATTTAAAACCCCAATCAAAGGATAAACGTATCTATCTTTTAAAAAGAAGGCTAATTTTAATAAATTATTATTTAAAATCGGTTTCTCATCGATTAAAGAGGTAATTTCTTTAATTTTAAATCCTAATTCTTTCTCTTTTTCTTCTTTTGATTCAATTTTTTCCGTTTTTAAAACGAACCCAACTATATTTTGATTATTGAAATTAATAAAAACTCGGGAGCCAGGTGCGACATAATTTTTAGAATAGTAAATGAATTTTCGGTCTAATTTTAATACTTTATGTTCTGTAACAATTGATAATAAAAATACCATTTGTTTTATTTTAATTTATTTTTAATGATTTGTTTAATTTCTTCTCCACATTGTACAGGATTTATATTTTGAACAACATAATCATAAAGAGGGGCAAGTTTTAATTCTTCCTCTGCTTTTTTCATTCTTTCTTTAATAACTTCTTCAGTTTCAGTTTTTCTTCCTCTTATTCTTCTTTCAAGTTCATCTAAAGATGGCGGAATTATAAAAATCGAGATCTCATCGTTGCCATTTAATTTTTCAATAATTTGTTTAGCGCCATTAGTTTCAATTTCTACAATAACATTCTTCCCTTTATTTCTTAGCTCATCGACAAAATCAATCAATGTTCCATAATAATTTCCACAAAAATTGGCGTGTTCTAAAAATCTTTCTTCTTTTATATATTCTTCAAATTTTTGTTTGCTTATAAAAAAATATTCTCTTCCATTTATTTCCCCGTTACGAGGAGCTCTTGTTGTACAAGAAACACTAAATGCCAGATTTAAAGTTGGATCATTCATAATGAACTCTCTAACTGTTCCTTTTCCAACCCCGCTTGGTCCGCTGATAATAATTAAAAGCCCTTTTCTCATACAACCTCACAAATTTTTATAAATATTACTACAATTAAAAAAAGAATATCAACAAGAAACGTTGTATAATATCGAATATATGAACAAAATTGACTTTTTAAAGATAAGAACTAGCGAAATTAACGAAAATTTAAGAGGTGCTTATTTAAATAAAATTAATGAAATATCTTCTCTTGATTATCTTTTTTCTTTTTCTAGAAGCAGTGCTAAACATCTTTTAATTTCCTTATATTCGCCTTTACCTTTTTTAAAACTTATTGATAAAAAATATAAAGAAACGTTATCCTCAATGTTCCTTCAAGTTTTGAAAACTAAATTATTAAATTCATGTTTTATAGAAGCTTCAATTTATAACAACGACTCAATAATCGATTTAAAATTTATTAAAACTACAGATACTTACGATAAAATTGAATATCATTTATTGTTTGAACTTTTTAAAGGAAATACCAACTTAATTCTTTTAAACAAAGATAAAATTGAATTAGCATTTCGATACCATTCTTTAGAAACCTCTCATCCACTAATTATTAATACGATTTATCTTCCACCTCAAAAAATTGAATTAGATCGTGAATTTGATGTTCAAAACGAACTAAAAAGAGAAGATGAATATATCGCAAATTTAGAAAATCGTTATTTAAAAGAAAAATATAACGCTTTAATTTCTCAACTTAAAAGAAAAAGAAAAAGTTTATTATCTAAAAAAGAGTCTTTGGAAAAAGATATTTTAAAAGCAAATAATAATCTTTCATATAAAGATTATGCCGATCATTATTTAACAATCATGAACGATATTAAAAAAGGAGCAACTTCTTTTACTTATGAAGACAAAGAAATTCCTTTAAAAGCTGATTATAACCCTTCAAGCAATTTAAATTTTCTATATAAAATTTATAAAAAAGCCAAACAAACAATCAATTTAACTCAAAATTTCTTAAATGAAACAATCGAAGAAATTAAGTATATTGATAATATTTTAACTTTAAAAGACATTTATAATGAAAACGATTATTTCGAGCTTATTGATGAATTAAAAAAGAAAAATATTATTAAAATCAAAAATAAAGCCTTTAAAGATAATAAAATCAAAGCTATCTCGCCATATTTTATTGAATTTAATAATTTTAAAATTGGATTTGGCAAAAATAGCAATCAAAATAATGAATTAACATTTAAAATGGCAAAAAAAGACGATTATTATCTTCATTTAGCTAATGAACACTCATCTCATGTAGTAATTTTTTTAGATAAAAAAGAGTTAAATGATGAACTATTAAAAGAAGCGATGAATTTATTATTAACGCTCTCTAAAAAAGAAGACGCTACAATTTATTTAGCTAAAATAAAAGATGTTAAAAAAGGCTCCTCTTTAGGAGAAGCAAATCTATTAAAATACGAAACATATTATTTTAAAAAAGATAAAGATTTAACAAAAGAAATTAAAGAGGCAAAAAGATTTATTTAATTAAAAAATCTTCACCTTTTATCACTTCTTTTGTTGATAAATTATAAAAATTCACTTGTCTAAGTGCTTCATAAACTATAATTGCCACCGAATTAGATAAATTCAAACTTCTAGCTTGAGGGGCCATTGGAATCCTCATTGTATGAGATAAATTATTTTTTAATATATCATAAGGAATTCCGCTCGATTCTCTCCCAAACATAAAAATATATTCTTTACTAACATCACTAAAATCAAAATCACTATAAGTTTTTGAAGAATATCTTGTCACATAATAAATCTCTTTTTCTTTATAATCTTTTAAAAATTCTTCATAATTATCATAAATTTCAAAAGAAGAAAGAGAAATATAATCCATTCCTGCTCTTTTTAAGGCTTTATCATCTAAAGAAAAAGATAATGGTCCGATTATTATAACTTTTATTTCAGTGGCATTTGCCGTTCTTAAGATATTTCCAATATTTCCTGGCTTTTCTGGTTGATATAAAACAATTTTAATCATACTTTATGATATTATCACAAACTAACTTTTTTAGTATAATATTTTAGTATG
>CALVMY010000082.1 GCA_944349405.1 uncultured Bacilli bacterium
CAATTATTGATTCTTTTATCAATAATCCTGAAGCAGTTTTAATTCGTGAACTTCCTCAAGAAAATCAAAAAGATAAAACAATTCTTATTTGCACAGAAAACGAAGATACTGCAAGATTAATTGGTAAAAAAGGTTGCGTCGCTAACGCAATTAGAGAAATTGTTTCAATTGCTGGAAAACTCGAAAACAAAAAAGTTCATATAAAGTTTGAATCTTTTGAACAAGATAAATAAAATAAAAGGAGTTAAAAACTCCTTTTTTAATTATTGTTTATGGAAAAAAATATTGAATATTTAAAGGTTGCTAAAATACTTTCAACAGTCGGATTAAAGGGTGAAGTAAGAGTATATACTACATCTACTTTTAAGAATATACGTTATAAAAAAAATAACGTTCTTTTTTATTTAGACGAATCGAATTATTATAAGGAATTACATATAAAAAATTATCGTAATAAAGAAGGGAATATCGATTATTTATCTTTTAATGAAATAACTACAATTGAGGAAGCTCAAAATTTATTAAATAAAGAGTTATTTGCTTTAAAAGATTATTCTAATCTTAAAAAAGATGAGTTTTATTATTCAGATTTAATCTCTTCAAAAGTTTTTGATGAAGATAATAACGAACTTGGAATAATTAACGATATTAAAGAATTTAATGCTAACATTTCTTTAGAATTAAAATTAAATAACAATTATAAAACTATTTTTATTCCTTTTAATGATTTTTTTATAAAAGAAATTGATATCGATAATAAAAAAATAATTATTCATGTAATTGAAGGATTATTAGAAATATGAAAATTAAAGTTTTAACCACCTTTCCTGAAATGTTTACATCTTTTTTATCATCTTCAATTATAAAAAGGGCTATTAGTAAAAATTTAGTTGAAATCAAGTTAATTAACCTTAGAGATTATACAAAAGATAAGCATCATCGAACCGATACTCCTCCAATTGGTGGGGGTGCTGGTTTAATTATGAAATGTCAACCAATTTATGATGCATTAATTGCAAATTCAAACAAGGATACTCTTCGAATAATTACTTCGCCACGTGGAAAAACATACAATCAAAAAATAGCGCAAGATATCGTTAATAAATATAACGACATCATTATATTATGTGGTCATTATGAAGGATTAGATGAAAGAATTTATAAATATTTTGATTTAGAATTATCAATCGGAGATTATATTTTAACAGGTGGAGAAACTGCTTCTTTTGTTATTATTGACTCACTCTCTAGATTAGTTGATGGGGTAATTAATAAAGATTCAATCGTCGAAGAAACTTTTTCTAAAAATCTAGTCGAATATCCTCAATATACCGAGCCTTATGAATTTAATGGCGATAAAGTTCCTGATATTTTATATTGCGGTAATCATGAAGCAATTAAAAAATATAATTTGAAAAAATCACTAGAATACACTTTGAAATATCGTCCAGATTTATTGAAAGATTATAAATTTACAACCCTTGAAAATAAATTATTAGAAGAGTTAAAAAACCAAAAAATGACTTCTTGGGAAGAAGAAGCCATTAAAAAAGGTAAAAAATTTATAAAAAAAGATTAAAATTTAAATCCAGGTGGAAGCATTCCACCTTTTTTTCCTTTCATCTGTTTCATCATCATTTGCATTTGATCATATTTTTTTAATACTCGATTAATATCAGCATTAGTTTTTCCCGATCCCTTAGCAATTCTTACTTTTCGAGAATTTTTCAAAATTGATGGATTTTCTCTTTCTTCCGGAGTCATAGAATTGATAATTGCTTCAAAACTTTTCATTTCTTTATTTAAAAGTTCTTGTTGTTCATCACTTATAGAAGGCATTCCTGGAATTAGTTTTAATAATCCTTTCATCGAACCCATCTTTTGAACTTGTTTCATTTGTTTAAGCATATCGTCAAGAGTAAATCGGCCTTCCATCATTTTATTAACACTCTTTTTAGCTTCTTTTTCATCGATATTTTCACTAACTTTATCAACTAAAGTTAAAATATCGCCCATTCCTAAAATTCTATCAGCCATTCTATCAGGATAGAAAATGTCTAAATCAGAAATTTTCTCACCAACACCGACAAATTTTATTCCTAACGAAGTTGCACTAGCAATTGAAAGTGCAGCACCACCTCTACTATCACCATCAAGTTTAGTCATGATGATGCCGCTTAAGCCAACTTTTTCATTAAAAGAATTAGCCACATTTAAAGACTCTTGACCACTTAATGCATCAACAACTAATAATTTTTCATCGATAGTTATCGTATTAGTTATATCATTTAATTCTTGCATTAATGTTTCATCAATAGATAAACGACCTGCAGTATCAATAATTAAAACATCATATAATCCTAACCTTGCAGCCTCATCAGCTTTTTTAGCAATTTCAACAGGTGAAACATTATTCCCCATATCAAAAACTGTTACGCCAATATTATTTCCAAGTTCTTTCAATTGATCAATTGCCGCTAAACGATAAACGTCACAAGCAGCAAGCATTACTTTCTTATTTAATTTATTTTTTAATAAATAAGCTAATTTTGCTGCAGTTGTAGTTTTACCACTACCTTGTAAACCAACTAACATAATTTTAGTTGTGCGATTTTTTTGATAAAAAATATCAGATTTTCCACTACCTAAAAGTTTAGTTAATTCATCTTTAACTATTTTAACAACCATTTCAGAAGGATTTAATTTATCATAAACTTCCATTCCTAAACATTGTTCTTTAATACGGTTTATAAATTCTTTTACAACTTTAAAATTTACATCAGCTTCTAAAAGAGCTAAACGAATGTCTTTCAAAATTGAATCCATATTGGTTTCACTTAAACGATGTTCACCTTTTATTCTTTTAATAATCTTACTAAATTTATCGGTTAATGCTTCAAATGCCATTACTTTAACTCCTTTAATATTTTATCTAAATATTTCTTAGGTATTTCCGTTTGTTCAATCTTTTTTATTTTAGAAAACAATTGAATCTTTTCTTCGTAATATATCAAATTATCAGAAGCATGTTTTAAGGAATCTAATACTGCGGTTCTTGAAATATTTAATTCTTCACTAATTTCTTTTAAAGATAAATTATAAAAATAATACTTCTCAACAATATCTCTTTGTTTTTCAGTTAGAAGTTCACCATATAAATCATAAAGTTCATTTATATAATCTCTTAAATCAATGTTATTCATTTTCAATTAATCCATGTATATATTTTGCTAAATCAAAAACTTCTAAATCATCCATTTTTTCACCTAAACCAATAAAGCGAACAGGCAAATTTAATTCATTTTTAATAGCTAAAATAATTCCGCCCTTGCTAGTTCCGTCCATCTTAGTAAGAATAATTCCACTTAATGGTAAAATTTCTTTAAATGCTTTTGCCTGTAAAACACCATTTTGTCCTGTAGTTGCATCAATAATCAATAATGATTCATCAAGTTGATAACCTTCTTTTTCAACAACTTTTCCAATCTTTTTAAGCTCGTTCATCAAATTAACTTTATTTTGAAGTCTTCCAGCTGTATCAATAATAATTAAGTCATAATCTCTAGTTTTACTTTTTTGAAGTCCATCAAAAACTACACTAGCTGGATCACCGTTTTCTTTTCCACTTACAATATCAGCATTAATTTTTTCGCTCCAATAAGTTAATTGCTCTTTTGCTCCTGCTCTAAATGTGTCGGCTGCAATTAATAATACTTTTTTCCCTTCTAAAATATAACGATGGGCAAGTTTTGCAATTGTAGTTGTTTTTCCTACCCCATTAACTCCACAAACAAGAATAACAACTGGTTTATGATCAAAAACAATATCTTTTTTTAATTCTTCCTCTTCTTTTAAATATGAAGAAAAAAGAAGTGAAAACAATGAATCATTAATTTCATCAGGTTCGGTAATTTTTTCCCTTTTTGCTTTATCAACTAATTCTTCCATTATATTCATTGTAAAAGTAACACCACAATCGGCTGAAATCAAAATTTCTTCTATCTCTTCAAAGTATTCTTCATTTATTTTGCTATATTTTTTAGAAAGTTTTTTTAAACGATTAGTAAAAGCGTCACGACTCTCTTTTAAACCAGAATCATAAGTTTCAACACTTTTATCTTTCTTTTTAAAAATTTCTTTTATCTTATCGAAAAATCCCATATCAAATTAAATAATAGCTTTTTTATTTAAAGCATCACGAGCAGCATTTTGTTCAGCTTCTTTTTTGCTTTTTCCTTCGCCTTTTCCTAAAACTATATCATTAAATAAAACCTCAACATAAAATGTGCGGAAATGTGGAGGTCCTTTTTCATCAATTACTCGATATTGAACAGATTCTCGATATTCAGCTTGCATCGCTTCTTGAAGCATTGACTTATAATCTTTTAAATCATCGAGCTTGATATTTTTCATCTCGTTAATAAAGATTTTATAAATCATTTTAGAAACAAAATTTATTCCTTGATCCAAATAAGTAGCACCAATTACTGCTTCAAAAACATCTTCTAAAATCGAGTTGTTATTTAAAACGTCTTTTTCATTTAAAGAATGGCCAATACGGATATATCGAATAAATCCTTCTTTTCTTGCTAAAGACGCTAGACTTTTAGATTGAACTAAATAGGCTTTAGCTTTTGTTAAATCGCCTTCTCTCATTTCAGGATGAAGCAAATATAAGCTTGTTGCGACTACAAAATCTAAAACTGAATCGCCCAAAAATTCTAACCTTTCATAATCATGGTGAGAAGTTTTAGCGTCGCTATTAAAAGAAGCATGAGTAAATGCCATCTCATATAATTCTTTATTTTTAGGTTTTATTTCAAATTTATTAAAAAAAGAAGAAAGATCTTCCATTTATAAGATTTCTCCTTTTATTTTTTCAATAATTTTATCATTAGCTAATTTTCTAGAAAGATTAAGAGCACTTAAAAAAGATTGTGCATCGCTACTGCCATGGGCTTTAATAACTATTTTATTGACACCTAAAAGCATTGCTCCACCAACATTTTTATAATCCATCTTGCCTTTCATCTCTTTAATACTTTTTCTTAAAAATAAATAAGCAATTTTTGTACCGATATTTTTCATAAAAGCTTCCTTTAATAAGGTAGACATTGCTTTAACACCGCCTTCAGTTGCTTTTAAAAATATATTGCCTGAAAAACCATCAGTAACTATAACATCAGCGTTTCCTTTTAATACATCGCGTGCTTCAATATTTCCGCCAAAATTAATAGAAGGATCTTCTTTCATCATTTGGTAAGCTTCTTTATTAATATCGCGCCCTTTTTCTTCTTCTGTTCCATTATTAAGTTGATAAACTGTC
>CALVMY010000083.1 GCA_944349405.1 uncultured Bacilli bacterium
CAAAAGGCAATCGAATCAAATTCTTTTCCAATTGGCACTTTAAGAATTTTAGCAAATAAAGATAAAGAGGAAACTTGGAATAAATTTAAAAATAAACTTAAAGAATATAAAGAAGAATATGGTTCAATTAATATTGTAGGAACTGGCGGAAATATCAATCGATATTGGAAAATGTCTAAGAAAAAAGAGAAAAACGATATAAATATTTTAGACGTTGATCAATTTGTAGAAATTTATGAAGATATTAAAAAAATGACTAGTGGCGAAAGAATGGAAAAGTTTAATATTAAACCTGATAGAGCTGATGTTATTATTCCAGCCGGAACTATATTTAATGTTGCTTCAAAAATTTTAAATTCTAAGACAATTCTTGTTCCAATGATTGGATTAAGCGATGGAATCGTTGATACATTAATTCAAGAACATATCGACGTTATTTAATTTTCTAATAAATATTTAATCGCTTTAGCTACTCTTAAAGAACTATCTATAAAATGATTACCCTTATTTTCAAAATACACTGTTTTTAAGCCTTTTTCTTCTAAAAGGCTTTTTATTTTTAAAGTTTTATTTTTTACTTCTTTTAAAACTTCATTTTTACTTTTTTCTTCTTTATCGCCTAAAGAAAAATATATAAAAGCTTTTTTATTAATTAATTCATTTTCTAAAATAAACTTATCAAAATCTTTAAACCATAAAGATCCCGATATAGAGGCAATTTTTCTAAATCTATCACTTATAAAAAGTGAATAAATAGCAAAAAGACCCGCTAAAGAATAACCAACCAAAAAGATGGAAGAATATTTTTTATTTAAATTAATAAAATTTTCATCTACTTTATTTATAATTTCATTATTTATAAAATAAAGAAAATTTTTAGCGTTTCCTTTAAAATCTTCTCCTTTTTGAAATATTTTATTATGAAAATAGGGAGATAAATCATCATTCCATTTAAAATTATATATTAATACAAGATTGAATTTTTTATTGGTTATATTATTTAATTTAACAATTAATTCATTAAAATTATCATTAAAAGAAGGATAAATTATTAAAGGTAAATCATTTTCTTTTGTTTCTATTAATAACTTTACCTTTATTTTTTTAAACGAGAAATCAAAATACATTTATAATCCTTCAATAATTTCTAAAAGTAATTTTTTATTATGTTTTTTTATTTTTGAATTTAAAATAGATGAAATTAATAAAGCAACACTGTTAGCTTTATTAATTTCTTCATATAAAAGAATACGTGCATTATTAATATCATCTATATAATTTAATCTTTTAGATAAATAAAATTTTAATTCTTCTAATGAATTATTAAATGGAATAATATCAATAATTATTTTTGCCTTTTTATTAACTTTTAATATTTTAAATTCTAAAAAGTCTCCTTCAGTATGGATCTCTTTTAAATCACAATTTGTTGCTTCAATACTATTAATTTTAAAAATATTTAATATTTTAAAATTATATATTTTGTTATTATCTTCACATTCAATAGTAATTTTAAAAGTATTATCAACTAATTCATTTTTAAAGATTGTTTTAACTACCTTCTTTTCCTTATTGAGTTCATTAAAAACAAATAAAGAGTTGCCACTAGTTGTAATACAATCGTATTCATTTATATTTTGATAATTTAATTGATTTAATTTAGTAGAAAGAATAAAGTAACCACCTTCTTTTATAAATAAAGGCATATCACCTCTTTCTCGATATATTTTTATTTTTTTATTTTTCTTATATTTATAACCATATTTAAGATCGTAATAATCATTAAGTGAGAAATAAACTTCTTTTTTACTTATTCCATTTTTATCTTCTTTTTTATCAAAAGGAGAAATTAATAAATTTGATGCAAAAACATATTCACTATCTTTAAATTTATAAGCATTTTTACTATTATCATCATAATATAAAGGTCGAATTAAAGGATAACCTTCTTCATGTGTTAAATAGTTATAACTATATAAATAAGGAATCATCTTATGACGCAATTTTAAATAATTTTTAATTAAATCGCTATAACCATTGATATATAAATCAGGGTCTTTATTTAAAATATCTGAGCAAGTACAATGAAGTCTATTAATCGGAGAAAAAACACCAAATTGAATAAATTTTAAATATAAATCGCCGCTTTTTTCTCCTTCCATATGGCCTCCAATATCATGGCTCCGATAAGTAAAACCACAATCAGAAGAGCCAATTGTCATCTTGATAAGATATTTTAAAGATGAAAATGTTTGAAAAGCGTCGCCTGAAAAACCAAGCGGATATCTTTGGCCCCCTTTAGAAGCAAAACGAGATAAAATTATTGGGTTTTCATTATATTTTTCTTCATTTTTATAAAAATAATGATTACAAAGCCATAAAGGAGTTACATCAGCAAATTTAGATTCCTCTCCTTGCTGCCAGTCAATCCAAAAAAAGTCAGTTCCATAATCTTTTAATGGTTTTAAAGTATATTCAAAATAACTATCTCTAAAAATTTTATTTGTAAAATCAAAAGGAACACTTTTTTTACTTGTTGGATCAATATTATTTTTTAAAGCCATCTCTTTATAGCAATCTTCAAAAAAAGCGATTCCATCAGCTGGATGAATATTTAATCCAACCTTTAAATTTAAAGAGTGTAAATCATCCATAAATTTTTTTGGGTTTTTAAAAAGAGCTTTATTAAAAGTATAGCCAGTCCATCCATAGCGCCATGATTCATCTTCTTTATTATATGGTTCGATTACATATTCCTTTTTTCCTTCACTATTAGTAAAGAAAAATTCTTCTTCAGGAATATTAGAATCTTGATAAATATTTCTTCCGTTAGTCCAAGAATAATGCCAATCCATATCTATAATTGAAACAGTGAAAGGAACTTCTTCTTTTAAAAACTTTTTCATTAAATATAAATATTCATCTTGAGAATAAGGATAATATCTACTCCACCAATTTCCAAAAACATACGAATCAAGTAAAGGTGGATAACCACTTAATTTATAAAAGGTGTTAACGACTTCGCTTTTATTTTTAAAAGAAAGAAAAACATATAAATCGAGTTGATCATTGTTCTTTTTTTCTAAAATATCATCATTATCATCGAGCAAATTTGATTTTTCATCATGTAATAAATAAATTCCACTTTTAGTAATTAATCCATTTACATATTCATTTTTGCCTTTACCTAAATATTTATCTCCATCCATCATATCAACAGTGACATATGTTCCACCTAAAGAATCATCACTATTTTTTAATTCACGATCTATATCTTTATATTTAAGATAAAATTTTTCATTTAACTCATTATAAAAAAGAATGTAATCATAAAAAGATATGCGGAAATTATTTTCACTATTTTCTAAAATTTTAAAATTAAGATCTTTAAAATATCGATTAATAATAAGCTGAGTTTTTTCATCATTAAATTTTTTATTTGCGTCTTTTTCAATTCTAAAAGAATATTCATTATATAAACTTATTCGATAATCCTTAAAATAAATAACATTATTTAAATTTGTTTTTTTATTATAAATCATGTTTTACCCCTTTAATTAATTACATTTTTTTAAAGCATCTAATAAATATATTTTATCAAAATTTAAATTTTTGTAACCTTCTAAACAACGATTAAAATAAGATTTTGATGGTTTTTCTAATTTATTAAAATCATTCATTATATAAATTAATCCTTCAATAATCTCTTTATTAAAATTTAGTTTAATTATTTCTTTTTTATATAAAGAAGGATATTCTTCATAAATATCTAAATTTAATTCATCGTTTTCACTTATTTTAAAGATTCCGATTGGAACTTTGCTATTTTTTGAAGGAATAATTGTTAAAAATTTATTAAAAATTAATTCATAATCATATAAAAAAGTCGAAGCTAAATAGATAGAATCTTTACATCTATTTTTCATTTCAAATAAATTTAAATTTGAGCCATAAGCAAAATAATATTTCATAATTTATTCATTTTTATTAAAGAAATGATTTAAAACATCAATTCTTTTTGCAATTTCTTTTTTAGATAATAAACTTTTTGATGCAATATCATATCCATGCATGGTCTTTTTTGTTTCATTTAAAATAACTTCTCTTAAATTGTTATTAATTTTTTTATAAAATTCGATGTCTTGATCATATAAACAATCAAATTCACATGTTTCAATATATGTATCTGGAACAAATGATAGGTCATTAATTTTATTAAAAAATACTTCACCATTATTTTTAAAATAAAAATTTATAACTTTTTTAGAAGAAAGAGAATTCCGCATTGGAGTATCTTTAAATTTTTTCATTGAAGGTGAAGTTAAATCATCGTCTAAAAATGGATAAAACAAAAGAATAAATTTGATTAATTTATCTCTTTTTCTATTTAATAAGTCTAAGGCTAAATATCCTCCGGCGCTATCTCCAGCAATTCCTAAATTATTAATATCAAGATTATATTTTTCATGATTAGAAATTAAATTATCATATAAAAACATAATATCATTAATTGAAGCAGGATAAGGTTTAATTAATTTATATTTCATAAAAAATACGATAGAATTTGATTTTAAAGCATATTGTTTTGCGTTTTTATATTGATGAGGAACCGCGCTAAAAATAAATCCTCCGCCATGAATATAAATTAAGCATTTAGATTTTTTATTTATTAATGAACGAGGAATAATTAAATAAGAAGTGACTTTATGATCTTTATTTTTTAGTTTTATTTTTTTAACAATTACATTTTTATCACTTTTAATCCATAAATCAAAAAAAGGAATTAATAATTTTCCTAAATATGCAATAAATTTTGAATCGGGCGTTTTAAAATATCTAAAAAGTCCAAAACTTTTATCTATATTGTATTTATTTTTCATACTTTTTTTATTTAATTTCCTTTTTCATTAAAATGTGGGGATAATTTTCTTCTAAATAAAAATCTCCTATACTTTCAAATCCATTTTTTTTATAAAAATCATAAGCTCTTTTTTGAGCAGATAAATAAATCTCTTTAGCATTTCTATTTTTTAATTTTTTATATGTTTCTTCTAATAATTTTTTGCCTATTCCTTTCAAACGATATTCTTTTAAAATAGCAAATCTTCCTAAAACATAACGTTTATTTTTTTCATCAAAATAAAAACGAGCATATCCTACTGGAACATTATCAAAATAACAAATTATATGAGTAGAAATATCATCAATCTCATCAAATTCTTCATTAAATCCTTGTTCTTTTACAAAAACAGTTTCACGAATATTTTTGCCTTCACTAGGCAAAAAATTATAAAAGGTTTTAAAAGTAATCATATCTAAAAGAATTTTATCATAGTTTTAATCAATAATTATTTCATTCTTATCAATTTTAAATTCTTTATATTCTTTAAAATCGTTATGAATAAATTTTTTAAATAATTCTCTTTGTTTTTGACTTGTTTTTTTAGTTAATTCATCATCAACTTTTTCATAATAAGTATTAAAAAGAAATAAAACTGGTACGTCACAAGCATGAAAACAATCTATTCCTTTCTTTTTTAAATATGGAGAAATGAAACGATATTCATATTTATAAGCTTCGCCTTTATAAGTATTTAAAAATTCATAAATTGGTTTTTTATAAATAGAATAAGTTAAAGAATTAAAACAATTTTCTTTAATACTTAATTTCTTATTTTTTTGATATTCAAACCCCATATATTTAGATAAAAGAGGTAACAAAAAAGAAGGGATATCAAAAACAAAGAGGTTAGATTCATTTTTTACATTTCCAATTAAAACTGGTTTATTAGCTTCTTTAACTATTTTTTTAGGATGCTCTTTTAAAAGCTTTCCATCAATGACTGGAGAAAAAGCACAACGATTATCACCTTTTTTTAAAACATACATCTTTATTTTTGAATTTGCTTTTTTAATAATTTCAGGATTTAAAGAATATAACGAATTTAAATTATTTTGATTGATTTTTAAATATTTTAAATATTTTAAGGTAATTTTTTTAGATTCTTCGTATGTAAAATAATGTTCAAGAACCGGAGACATCATTATTGCTTTATTAAATAAAGAAGATATTTCTTTAACACTTAAAAGAGCAAAAATAGAACCTGCTCCGGCTGATTGACCAAATAAAGTAATATTAT
>CALVMY010000084.1 GCA_944349405.1 uncultured Bacilli bacterium
TATTATTAGTATCTCCATCAAAATTTTTTATATTATCATTAACAAATTTTATTGCCATTATTTGATCATATAAACCGTTATTTAAATCAAAATCACTATTTAAAAAATGTAAATTTAAAAATCCATATAAACTAAGTCGATAATTAAAAGTTACAACAATTGAATGTAAAGATTTGCAAAGTGAAGTGGCATCATACTTTAATTCGTGAGTTAGATTATTTATTTCACCACTTCCTCCACTTTTATATGAGCCCCCAAAAATCCAAATAGCAACTGGCAATTTTTCATTTTCTTTATGAAATGGAATATAAATATTTAAATATAAACAATCTAAGGAATTATTTGTGCAATTTAAAATACCACTTCCTTGAATAGGATTTTTCTTTCCATAATACGCTTTATAAATTCCTTCCCATTTATCACATTTTAATGGATGTTTAAAAGTTAATTCATCAATTGGAGTTTTTGCAAAAGGAATGCCTAAATATTTAATACAGTCATCTTCAATTTTTCCTTCTACTTTTCCATATTCAGTTTCGATTATGTTACTTTTTTTAATAATTTCTTCCATTTTTATCGATTATCCAGTTATTTTAAGCTCATTATGTAATTGTATTTCTTCGTTTTCATCGCTTTCTCTAAATTGAAGATCGTAAAGTAATTTATAAGCTCCATTCTCTTTAATGAGCTCTTCATGAGTTCCTTTTTCTTTAATTTTGCCATCCGAAATTACAATAATTTCGTCAGCATTACGAATTGTCGAAAGTCGATGAGCAACTACAATTGCCGTCCTTCCTTTACATAATTCATCAAGCGCTTTTTGAATTAATAATTCGGTTGTATTATCTAAAGCACTTGTAGCTTCATCCAAAATTAATATTGATGGATTTTTTAAAAATATACGGGCAATTGAAATTCTTTGCTTTTGACCTCCAGAAAGTTTAACTCCTCTTTCCCCAATATCGGTGTCAAAGCCTTTTGGTAATGATTTAATATAATCATAAATATTCGCTTTTTTAGCAGCTTCAATTAATTCTTCATCGCTAGCTTCTAAATTTCCATATAAAATATTATCTTTAATCGTTCCTCCAAAAAGAAAAACGTCCTGTTGAACAATTCCGATTTGTTTTCTTAATGATTCTAAAGTAAATTCTTTAATATTTATTCCATCAAGAAGTATTTCACCGTTATCGATATCATAAAAACGAGGGATTAAATGACAAATAGTTGTCTTTCCTCCTCCACTTGGCCCAACTAAGGCAACTTTTTTGCCATGAGGAATATTAAAAGAAATATCATTTAAAATCCCTTTGGAAGTTTTATAGTGAAATTTAACATTATTAAATGTAATATCTCCGTTTAATTTAGGACAAATTTTATCACCTTCGTGAATATTTTCTTCTTCTTCATCCATAATTTCGATAAATCTTTTAAATCCAGTAGTTCCATTTTGAAATTGTTCAACAAAATTGATTAATTGATTTATAGGAGTAATAAACATGTTGACCGAAATAATAAATGTAGAATAATCTGCAATATCAATATATCCGTTATATAAAAATATTCCTCCGGCTAATAAAACAATTATATTAAAAACATCCGTAATAAATTGTGAAGAAGCAAAAAATTTTCCCATCGCATTAAAGGCACTACTTCTTGCTTTAACAAAACTCTCGTTAGAAACTTCAAATTTTTCTTGTTCTTTTTTTGTATTTGTAAAAGCTTTTGTTACTCTTATACCTGAAATTGATGATTCTAATGAAGAATTAATTTCAGCCATAGCTATTTTAGATTCTTTCATCGCTACTCTCATTTGATGTCGAAAATGAGAAGTAACAAAAATTAAAAAAGGGACACAAGCAAATATAATTAAAGCTAAAATCCAATTTATAAAACATAAATAAATAAAACTTGCTACGAGAGTAAATCCAGCAATAAAAATATTTTCTGGCCCATGATGAGCAATTTCACTTATATCAAAAAGATCATTAGTCATTCTTGACATTAAATTTCCTGTTTCATGTTCATCATAATATGTATAAGGGAGTCTTTCTAATTTATTAAACATATCGGAACGCATTTCAGCTTGCATTCTAACTCCCATAATATGGCCATAATATTGGATAAAATATCTTAAAAGCATTCGAATGATATAAACCATTAATAAAGCTAGAGCAAAAATTATTACTAAGTCTAGCTTTTTATTTGGAATAAAATCATTGAGCATATATCTAGTAATAATTGGATAACCCATTCCAATAGCTGCTACTAAAAAAGCAGCACACATATCTAAAATAAATATTTTTTTATGAGGTTTATAATATTTAATAAATCTTTTAAGTAAATCCATAATTAATTAATTTCCAAAGCAAAACTATTTTAGAATATTTTTATAAATTTTTTTAGAAAATTTAACAAAATTAAAAATTTATAAAAAATGTCTAAGAACATAGAATGTTTTAAACATACATTTTTATTTTTGCAAACCTACTAGGTTTTTGTTAGATTGCACACCCCCTTACAACGGCAGCAACGACAACTTTTAAACGTTTCAATTTTGTAATTATGAAATTATTTCCAAAAATCATCGATGTCTTGTTTTTTTGATTGCTTATTTTCTATTAACGGTTCAATACGAGATAATGCCAACATACTACACTTTTGATACAACGCACACCGTTAGGCCTTTTACACGGCGTGAAATTCTTATTAAGCTTTATTTAAATATATCCTAAATTTATTTGATGATCTTATGCAATTGCATCCAAATATTCATCATATGTGCAGCTCCGCACTACTGATCGATAAGAAGTATTCCAATAAGAATCCCAACCACTAGGTTTTAATGATGCTTCACAATAAATCGTTAATTTGTAACACCTATCAAAAGCATAATAGCCTATTGTTGTAACACTATCAGGGATATAGATTGAGGTTAAGGAGGAACAATACCTGAAAGCAAATTAGAATTACTTCCTCTAATAAATAGGGAAACATTTTTTGTTGCTTTTAAAGAAGCTAAAACCCTTTCAAATTGATTAATATGTTGAACTTCATCAATAAAAATAAAATACTTCTTATCGTCTTTAATTAATTTATTTATATAGGAATTTAATTTATTTGCATTATTTAAAGACATAAATTTAAAATCTTCTAAATTTATAAAAATGATATATTCTTCATTCGCTTTGCCAAGATAAATTATTTCATCTTTAATTTGCGAAAGTAAAACGCTTTCCCCACATCTTCTCACTCCACTAAGCACTTTAATTAAGTTTGGGTCGTAATATCTTCTAATTATCTCTAAATTATATTCTCTTTTAATATACTTATTTTACCTGCTTTGATTATGCCAAATATTTCAAATATGTGTTACAAACTTAAAATTTTTATCAGTTTGTAACACTAAATTTAATATTTAGACAATTAAATCACTTTAAAAATTATCTCTTTAATTTTGTCTTATCCTTTAAATACGCAACAAGAAGTAAAGCGATACACGCAATAACAACCGAGATTATAGAAATCAAAAACATCATCCAAAGGCTTATGTCATGCTCA
>CALVMY010000085.1 GCA_944349405.1 uncultured Bacilli bacterium
TTCGCCCATATAAAGATAATTTTGAAGAATTGAGTTTAGCTCGCTATGTTCTGAAACGTCACTTTGTAAGAATATTGTAGTTTTATTTGGGTCAAGACCACATGCTAAGTAAAGAGCAACTAAATCCCTTGTATTGTTTCTTAAATATTCCGGATCTATAGGTAAAGTTAAGGCATGTAAATCAGCGACGAATATAAAATTTTCGTATTCATCTTGAAATTTTGGGAAATTTTTTAATGCCCCAATATAGTTTCCTAATGTTAATTTTCCGGTAGGTTTAATACCGCTTAAAGATCTTTTCATACGCAAAAAATTTTAGCATTAAGAATAGAAAATATCAAATTATGTTGATATAATTTAGGGCTATGGAAATTAAATTTTACAACTCATTATCCAATAAGGTTGAAGTTTTTCATCCGATAAAAGAAAATGAAGTTTCAATCTATGTTTGTGGACCAACTGTTTATAATTTTCCTCATATAGGAAACATTAGACCGGTTGTATTTTTTGATACTTTAAGAAAATTTTTAGAAACTTGTGGATATAAGGTTACCTATGTTTCGAATTTTACTGATGTAGACGATAAGATTATTAATAAAGCATTAGAAGAAAAAATTACAGAAAAAGAATTAACTGATTATTATATTGGCGAATATTTAAAAACATTAGACGATTTTCACGTTAAAAGGGCTTCTTTTAATCCACGTGTAAGTGAATATATGGATCAAATTATTAAATATATTGATGACCTCGTTAATAAAGGAAGTGCTTATTTAAACGATGGCGAGGTATTTTTTGATGTATTAAGTGATAAAAAATACGGTGAATTATCAAAGATTAATTTGGATGATTTGATTAACGGGGCAAGAATTAAAGTCAATGACAAGAAGAGGTCTCCGCTTGATTTCTTGCTTTGGAAAGATACAAAAGTTGGAATTAAATGGGATTCTCCTTGGGGGGAAGGTAGACCAGGGTGGCATACTGAGTGTTGCGTTATGATTCATTCAATATTTAACGGAATGATTGATATTCATGGAGGTGGAAGTGATTTAAAATTTCCTCATCATGAAAACGAAATTGCCCAAAGTGAAGCTCATGATGGAAATACTCTTGCTAATTTCTGGATTCATAATGCAATGATGAATATTAATGGCGATAAAATGTCTAAGTCTTTAGGAAATGTTATTTTGGCTAAAGATGCTGTTAAAGAACATGGAGCAAATTTAACAAGATTATTGCTTTTAAATGCTCCTTATCGTTCGATTATCGACTTTAGCGATGAATCTTTAAAAAATAATCAAGCAATTTTAAATAAAATTGAATTTGTTATTAAACAATCATCTTTAATTTTAAATTTAAATAAGATTGATTTAGATGGAGAAGCAACAAAATTAAATCCATTTTTAGAAGCCTTAAGTAATGATATGAATATTCCTAATGGAATTACTTATTTACTTGATTTAATTAAAGAATCTAACATTGAAATTAGAAAAAAAGATAGAGATTTATCTTTAATTTCATCCAATTTTTATACTATAAATAAAATTTTATATATTCTTGGAATCTTTGTTCCTTATCATAAATTTAGCGATGATGAACTAACTTTATATGACAAATATCTTGAAGCAAAACAAAATAAAGACTTTGAAAAATCAGACATTTTAAGAAAAGAATTAGTCAAAAAAGGTGTATTGTAAAATAATTTTGATATAATATTTACACTTTGGAGAATAAATATGATTTTTACAAATACTTATTCGACTCCCCAATCAATTGATGGAGAGATAGTAGAATTTTTTGAGACCGGTTTTAATGGGGCAACTGAGTCAAGCATCGGAGTTTCTATTTTAATTTTATTATCGATTCTTTTTGCTGTTTTATTTTCAGCAGCAATTGGAATGCAAAGAGAAAAAAATGGACATCCGGCAGGTTTTAGAACCCATTTATTAATTGGGTTAGGCTCGGCTTTAATAATGATTGTCTCAATTTATGCTGTTCCTGGAAATTTTGAAAATAGAGATCCAATGCGTTTAGCAGCAGCCGGAGTCACTGGGATAGGGTTTTTAGGAGCGGGAGCGATAATTCAAAACGGCTTTTCGATTAAAGGGTTAACGAGCGCCGCTTCTATCTGGATAACAATGGCTATAGGAATGTGCGCTGGAACTGGATATTTTATTATCGGTTTTATAGTTACAGTTTTAACACTAATTTTCTTGACTTGTTTCCATAAAATTGAACTTATAGCTAGTTCAAAAAGTGCTGTGATAATGATCATTAACAAAATAGAAAATAAAAATTTAGATAAAATTATCACAATTTGTAACGAAAAAAATATTAAAGTTAGTGATCTCTCTTCGGAATTAGTTAAAGATGGAGATTCATATTTATCTCGCGTCGTATTTAAAGCTACGGGCAACAAAAAAGACGCCATGAATGATTTAGTGATGTCAATAACTCAAGAAATTCAACCAATCGAATGCAAAATATTGCACTAGTTGCAATATTTTTTTTAGAATATGATTTATGAATTTTTATAAAAAATTATAAATTTTTTTAAAAATTTAATATATGTTTATCTGTTGAAAAATGAAGTTTTTTAATATTTGGAAAGGTGAGAGTATGGATATAATTTATGGCACAAATTCAATAAGACAAGCTTTAGAAGCTAATCGAGTTAAAAAGTTGCTTCTTAGCGATGATTTTAAAAACGACGAAATTCTAAAGTTGGCTAATTTGAATCATGTAGAGATTCTAAGAGTGACAAAAAAAGAATTAAATGCTTTAACAAAAGGGAAAAATTCACAAAGTTGTGTCGGATACATTATTCCTTATAAGATTTATTCTTTAGATGAAATTCTTGCTTCTCGTCCAGTTAATTCTAATCGAATAGTTGCAGTATTGGATGAATTAACTGATCCAAATAATTTAGGCGCAATAATAAGAAGCGCCGAAATATTCAATGTAGATACGATTATTTATAAAAAAGTAAATTCAGTGTCTCTTTCACCTTTAGTCGCAAAAATTTCTTCGGGAGCTATAAATTATGTTAAATGCTGCGAAGTAGTTAACATTTCAAGAGCTATCGAAAAACTTAAAAATAACTCCTTCTGGGTTTATGGGTTAGATGGAAGTGCAAAAATTACGATTGATAAGGTTGACAAAAGCACTGATATTTGCGTAGTTATTGGCTCAGAAGGAAAAGGAATATCAAGGCTAGTAAAAGAAAACTGCGATCAACTAGTAAAAATTCCGCAACTTGGACATACTCCTTGTTTAAATGCTTCCAATGCAGCCGCAATAGCTTTTTATGAATTAAGGCGTAAGTAATTTATTTAAGGAGGGGGTGCGGCGCTATGGACGACTTTATTTATATAAGAGCAAAACTTGGCGAAAATCATGCACAAAAAATCTTATTAGAACATTTCAAGAAAGTAGCAAAACCAATTATTAATCGACACATCAAAAGAGGAAATAATTTAACTGGTATTCCAAAAGAGGATTTAGAAGAATTATTTAACGAAGCATTCGAAACGATAATTTTTTCTGACGAACTTTGTTATCGAACAGATGATTTTTTCAAATTTATTTTTCTGCAAAGAATTAAAGATTATTTTCGTAAAAGAATTCGTAGAGAAGAACTTTATGAAAAATTCCTTCTTGAAACCGGATTAAATCCAGCCGAACCATTAAATGATATAGAGATTTATAAACAAGTCTATCAAAACGGTCATGAAATAATTGATATCCTAATAAGAGATGAAAAAACAAAATTAAATACATGGGAAAAGGACATAATTTATTTATTTTCTAAGTCGTATTCGGTTGATGAAATTTCAAAAAATTTAAATATGCCTTATTCATATGCTTTTCGAATGCTTAGAACGGCACAAAATAAATGCAAAAAATATATTACAAAATATATGCCGGAATTAGTTTTTTAAAAGCAAAAAATATTTGACAAAAAACTCTCGTTTCTCTATATTTTTTATAGTTTGTATGTTATAAATAATAATTGTATGAGGAAAAAAGTTATTTTAATATGCAGCGAATGTTTAGCTAGAAATTATACGACTACAAAAAAAGAGGAAGATCGTGATTCACGAATTGAATTAAAAAAATTCTGCCCTCATTGTAATAAATATACGATTCACAAAGAATCAAAATAGCTAAATTAAATTGGAAAGGAAAAAAATATGAAGAGTATCTTAAGATATTTTAAAGGCGTTGGAAGAGAAACTAGAAGAATCAGATGGCCAGAAAGAGAAACTTTTATACCATCGATGATTGTTGTTATTTGCATAGCTATTTTTGCTGGTGTTTTCCTTTCATTAGAGGATTTAGCAACTGCAACAATTCTCGAACAATTAAGAAATGCTTTCGAAGGCATGTAATTGAGAGGAATTAATATGAGTGAAGAAAAGAATTTAGGCGAAAAACAATGGTATGCTGTAACTACATTTATCGGACACGAAAATAAAGCAGCTGAAAATATTAAAACAAGAATTCAAACATATAATCTTGGCGATTTTATATTTAGAGTTATTGTTGCAGAAGAAAAAGTTCCTTCTATTAATAAAAATAAGGAACCTGTTATGAGAAGAAACAAAGAAACAGGAGAAATGGAGCAAAAATATAAAATTGTCAATTTATATCCTGGATATGTTTTCGTAGAAATGATAATGACTGATGAAGTTTGGTATGTTGTTAGAAATACACCTGAAGTAACTGGCATTACGGGATCTAGTGGTGGCGGCCAAAAACCTACCCCTATTACTTCAAGAGAAATTGAAGCAGTTTTAAAAAGAATGGGTATGGTCGATTCATCAATGTATGAAAACTATCATGTTGGTGATCTTGTTAAAATTATTAATGGTACATTCAACGGAGTTGAAGGAACCATTATCTCTATTGATAAAGAAGCCGGAACTGTTAAAGTCGATACAATTTTCTTTGGAAGACATACGCCTGTTGATGTTGATTTCTCAGAAATTGTTCATATTTCTTAAAACAAAGCCTCTTGCTGAGGCTTTTTAAATTTTTTTTAAAAAAACATATTGATAGATTTATAATTTTAAGATAGAATAATTAAGCACATTTTTGTGCGGAATTTTTTTGTAGGAGAAGAGCGGTTCTTCGTACTACATACTTGTTTGTATAAAGGAGAATTTAACAATGGGTAAAAAAATCGCAAAGGTTGTTAAAATGGAACTTCCTGGCGGGGATGCAAAACCAGGTCCAAAATTAGCATCTGCTGGCGTTGTTATGCCAAAATTCTGTACTGAATTTAATGCTAAAACAGCCGATAGAAGAGGTGAAGTTGTTCCTGTAATTATTACAGCTTATGAAGACAAAACCTTCGATATGGAAATTAAAACGTCCCCAGTTACTGGTCTTTTACTTAAGGCAGCAGGAATTTCAAAGGGAAGTGCTAATGCTAAGACTAATATTGTTGGTCAAGTTACAAAGGCACAAATTAAAGAAATTGCTGAATATAAAATGCCTGATTTAAATGCTAATGACATCGATGCTGCTTGTAGAATTGTTGAGGGTAGCGCTCGTAATATGGGCATTAAAGTTGTTGATTAATTTTAAAGGAGAGTAAAAGATGAAACACAGTAAAAAATATCAAGCTGCTTTAAAATTAGTTGATAAAACTAAAGTTTATTCAATCAAAGAAGCAGTTGAAGTAATTGGAAAAACATCTACTACCAAATTTGATGCTTCAGTTGGTATCTCATTCAATTTAAATATCAATACTAAAGCAGCAGATCAACAAATTAGAGGAACAGTTATTCTTCCAGCAGGAAGTGGTAAGACAGTTAGAGTTTGTGCTATCACATCAAAAGTTGAAGAAGCAAAAGCTGCAGGTGCTGATTTCGTAGGTGGTAAAGAATTATTAGAAAAAATTTCAAGCGAAAAATGGTTTGATTTTGATGTTATGTGTGCAACACCAGAAATGATGGGTGAAATTGGTAAATTAGGCCGTCTCTTAGGTCCAAAAGGATTAATGCCAAACCCAAAAACTGGAACAGTAGGACCAGATATCAATAGAATGATCACTGAATTAAAGGCTGGTAAAGTTGAATATCGTGCTGACAAAGACGGAAACGTTAACTTAGCAGTTGGAAAATGTTCATTCGAACCAGAAAAATTAGAAGAAAACGTCAAAGCTGTTGTTAACCAAATTTTAAAAGTTAGACCTGCAAGTGTTAAAGGTGTTTATGTTAAGTCATGTCACCTTGTTACAACTATGGGGCCTTCAATTAAATTAGCTGTTGGCGATTAATTAATTTAGTTTTGTAGGATAAATATACCAAAGACAGTAACGGGAATAAAACTCCTTAATTATGTTACCGAGGTTAAGATAAATTTATAAATAAACCTAATTGTATATATATCCTCAATATATAAGGAGGTAAAAGATGAATCAAGACGTCTTAAAAGAAAAAGAAGGTGTCGTTGGTGAAGTTAAGGACCTTGTCAATGATAATCACAACTTTGTTATTTGTGAATATCGTGGATTAACAGTTGCTCAAATCTCTGGTTTAAGAAGAGATTTAGCAAAACTTGATGCAAAAGCTAATGTTTATAAAAATTCATTAGTCTTTAGAGCATTGAAAGATGACTATAAAGACATCGACAGTTATTTAACTGGACCAAACCTTTATATTTTCTTAAAAGATCCAACAAACGGTTCTTTAAAAGCAATTTCAAAATTTGCTAGAAGAAACGAAAATCTCGTCATCAAAGGCGGCGTTATTGATGGAAACGTTAAAGATGCTGATTATATTAAAGTTCTCGCATCATTACCATCAAAAGAAGGACTTGTTTCTATGTTATTAAGCGTATTACAAGCTCCAATGAGAAACTTAGCTTACAGTTTATCTCAAGTTAGTGAAAAGAAGTAAGCGATTTGCTATTAACTATTTAGGAGGAAAAAAGAATTATGGCAAAATTAACAAATGAAGAAATTATTGCTGCTGTTAAAGAAATGACAGTAGTTGAATTAAATGATTTAGTAAAAGCTATCGAAGAAGAATTCGGTGTTACTGCTGCTGCTCCTGTTGCTGCAGGTGCTGCTCCAGCTGAAGAAGAAGAAAAGAAAGGACCAAGCGAAGTCTCTTTAATCTTAAAATCAGTTGGCGGAAGCAAAGTAGCTGTTATTAAAGCAGTTCAAGCTATTACTGGTTTAGGCTTAATGGATGCTAAAAAATTAGTTGATGCTGCTCCAAGCCCAGTTAAAGAACATATTTCACCAGTTGAAGCTGAAGAACACAAAAAAGCTTTAGTCGCTGCTGGTGCAGAAGTTGAAATTAAATAATTTTAATTTTAATTAATTTAACCTGCTTCTATAATTTATAGGGGCAGGTTTTTGCCTATTTAAAGGAATGCATAATGAGCCATTATTTTATTGAAGACACAACTCTAGCGAAAAATCCAAAAACTCTCGATTTTATCGTGAAAAATAAGAAAATAATGGTGGTTAGTGAT
>CALVMY010000086.1 GCA_944349405.1 uncultured Bacilli bacterium
GTAACATGGACTCTTTTTGTTAATGCTTTTTTGCTTTTCATTTTTGGCATAATTTTATTCTCCTTCTTTCTACTTTTTAACCTTGCTTGATAAGACAGCGGTTAACCACTTTCCATCAAGAGTAGGAGTTTTATCGATAGAAGCACTATCTTTTGTTAATTCGAGAAATTTGTTCATAACAGCTTCTCCAACTTCAACGTGAGATAATTCTCTTCCTTTAAAACGAACTCCAACTTTGATTTTGTTTCCATCTTCTAAAAACTTTAGCGCTGCTTTGACTTTTGTTAATAAGTCATGCTCACCGATTTTAGGAGTTAATTGAATTTCTTTTATTTCAATAATCTTTTGATTTTTCTTTGCTTCCTTTGCCTTTTTTTGTGACTCATATCTGTACTTACCATAATTTAAAATTTTACAGACGGGTGGTTTTGCATTTGGAGCAACACATAATAAATCGAGATTAAATTCTTCAGCTTTTTTTAAAGCCTCGAATTTTGACATTTTTCCTAAACTTTCTCCATCTGGTCCTATTACAAGAACCTCTGGGAAACGGATGAATTCATTTACTAAATCGCCATTTTTGTTTGCACGATTTTTATTCCCTTGATAAGGGTTTTGATTGCTAGCTATACTTCAATACCTCCTTAAATAGCATAACGTTTTTAGAAAATAAAAACGGACAATAGAAATTCGTCCGTCAAAAATCATAATAATAGTGTTATAATTTTGTAGCATTTACCAATTTATTTAATAAATCTGGTGAAGAGCGGACGCTTTTTCTTTCTACGTACTGAAATAATATATAGAAAAAAAGGGAAAAAATCAAGTGAGATTTAAATTATGAGTAAAAAAATTAAAGCATTTGTTTTCGACTTTGATAATACATTATTACCAAGTGATGAATTAGTTGTCAGATCTTTTTTTAAAGGGTATGAAAAAGTAACAGGTAAAAAAGCATCTATAGAAGAAGTGATTTCACATTATGGTCCTGATGAAAAAGGAGTTTTTTACGGAATTTTAAATGATAAGGAAAAGGCCGAGGAAGCTTTTATTGTTTATTTAGAAGAATATAAAAAATTACAAAGTACATTATTTAAAGATGGTTTTAATAAAAAATATTATTCAATCCTAAAAAATATTAAAGAAGAAGGTTTTAAAATAATCGTTTTAACTGGAAGAAGTAGAGAATCTTCAATTTTATCTTTAGATTATTTTGGCCTATCTAATTTAATAGATGGTTTATACTCTGGGTCTTTTTATGGCGTAAATAAACCTAATTCATTTAAAAAATTATTTAAAGACTTCTCATTGAGTAATGAAGAAGTTATTTATTTTGACGACACATTAAACGATATAAAATCTTGCAAAGAAGTTAATGTCAATATTTGTAGTGTTACTATGTATATTGATAGAAAAAATGCGGAAATTTTAAAAGAAAATAACAAATATAGAGTTGTGTCCTCTTTAGATGAATTAAATGATTTTATTAAAAATTTAATCAAAGAAAATAAATAATTAACTATGAAAACTAAGCAAATTAATTTAATATACGTTTTTATTTTTATAAATTTTGCATTTATCGGTGGGTTGCTTGAAGCTTTTTCCTATTTTAATGATGGGATGTTTACTTTTATGCAAACCGGAAATTTAATATCTATTTTTTACAATCTTTTTAATGTAGAAGGTTATGCATATTTATATCCTTTAATATCTTTGATTTTGTTCATTCTTGATATTTTGTTGGTATTATTTTTAAAAAAGAAAATTGTCTTAAATAATAAAATTGACTATAACTATTTTTCTATTATTTTAATGATTGTTATCGGATTTATATATTTATTCATTCCTAGAAATTTATTTTTTAATGAATTTGATTTTTCAAAATTAATTTCAATTTTTTTAAATACTTTTTTTGGAATAGTGCTTTTAAATACATTTACCTATTTTAATGATATTCTTTTTGTTCCTACTATGATGACAAATAATATAAGAATGTTAACGTCTTTATTTTTTAAATACGAAAATGAACATGAAAAAATCGAATTAAGAAAATTTAATTCTTATTTAATTGTTATTTTATCTTTTGTTATTGGAGTAGTTTTGTCTTTTGCATTTTTATCTTTTAAAGACTATTTATTTGAAATTAATATAAATGGTTTTGATTTTACTCAAAATTTTATTTATGTTATTGCCCTGATTTTTTTATTTTTAAATTTAATTTTGATTCGAATTATTAAAAAGAATTTGAACTTAGATGGCAAGTTGAACACAAATTAATTTATATTTATCTTTTAATCGTTATTTTTACATTCTTATATATTTATAAAATGGGATTTTATAAATAAAAGGTTCCCGCCCCCCCATAAGCGCGCGCTTAACAAGCAAGAATGTTTCGAAAAATTATTTTTTTTATTTTTGTTTAAAAAAATAACATTATTTTTTTGTTTGATTGTCAAAACAAAACTTTTTAATTTCGAATATGATTTCGAGCGAAAGAAACTTTTGTAGATTAAGAATATTTGATATAACAAACTTTATCGGAATAGAGATTAAATGCATAAGATTTTATGAATTATTCTTTTAATAATTGTATAGGTAAGATTGACTTTTAAGTAAAAAATGACCTAGTTAATTGAAAAAAGGTTAAAAAAAACGCGATATAAATCGCGAAATTTTAAGTTTTGGTGACCTTGAGGCGACTCGAACGCCTGACCCACAGCTTAGAAGGCTGTTGCTCTATCCAACTGAGCTACAAGGCCAAAATGCTTAATTATAATACCACTATGTTTGACTTATTTCAATTTAAAGTTTATGGAATTTCTTATAAAAAAATAATATTAAATATATATTTAATATTAGAAATATGTTATATTTTTAAACTGGAAAAGGAAAGTTTTATGAGTGATATATCTAAAGAATTGATTAGAATTATAAAAGATGTTTTAAAAATTAAATTTGATTATAACGATGATAATAATTTAGTAATGATTGAAATACCAAAAGAAAAAATTCATGGCGATTATTCTACTAATATTGCTATGAGGTTAGCAAAAGTTTTGCATAATTCTCCACTTAACATTGCTAATAGTATTAAGGATTCTTTTTTTGAATATTCACTAGTTAAAAATGTTGAAGTTGTTGCTCCAGGATTTATTAATTTTTACTTAAATCAAAATAGTCTATCAAGTGTAATAAAGAAAGTATTAGAACTTGGTAATGACTATGGCAGAGGAGAAAAGAAAAATGGAAAAATAATGGTTGAATATGTTAGTGCTAATCCAACTGGTGATTTACATTTAGGCCATGCAAGAGGTGCTGCTTATGGCGACGCTTTAACCCGTATAATGAAATTTGCTAATTATGATGTTTTAAGAGAATATTATGTTAATGATGCCGGAAATCAAATTAATGTTTTAGCAAATTCTCTTTTTGAAAGATATAAAGAGGCTCTTTCTTTACCAATTGATTTAGAAAAAGTTGGCTACCAAGGTCAAGATGTTAAAATTTTAGCTAATAATATAAAAGAACAGGATGGTGATTGTTGGTTAAAAGTAGATGAAAAAGAAGCTATTGAACACTTTAAAAATGTTGGCATTGAATTAGAATTAAATAAAATTAAAAAAGATTTAAACTTATATCGAGTTAGTTTTGACCATTATCAAAGTGAAAGAGAATTATATTCTACATTAAAGGTTGAAAAAACATTGAAACTTTTAAAGAAATCACAATATTCTTATGAAAGAGACGGGGCATTATGGCTTAAAACAACCGATTTTGGCGATGATAAGGATAGAGTTTTAATTAAAAGTGATGGAACTTTAACCTATTTAACTCCTGACATTGCTTATCATAAAGATAAATTTGATAGAGGCTATGATGAATTGATCGATATTTTAGGCGCTGATCATCATGGATATATTGCAAGATTAAAAGCCGGAATTGAAATAATGGGATATAATCCAGACGCTTTAAAAGTATTGATTGTTCAAATTGTCAGACTTATGGAAAACGGCGAAGAAGTAAAAATGTCTAAAAGAACAGGAAACGCAGTTACAATTCGTGAATTATGCGAGGATGTTGGCGTTGATGTTGCACGTTATTTCTTTATTTCTAAGCCAATAGATTCACACCTTGATTTCGATTTATCTTTAGCTAGAAAACAATCAGCTGACAATCCCGTTTATTATATTCAATATGCTTATGCAAGAATTGCTTCAATTTTATCGAGAGATAATTCATTTATTTTAAAAGATGAATATCCACTTTTAATAAACGATAAAGAAATTGAATTAATTAAATTACTTGATGCTTTCCCAAAAGAAATCGAAGACATTGCAAAAAGTAAGGAGGTTAATAAACTTTGTAATTATGTTTATAAATTAGCTCAAAACTTCCATTCATATTACAATGAAAACAGAGTTATTGACGAAAGCAATAAAGATTTAACTGTCGAAAGACTATCGTTATTAAAAGCAATTAGCATTGTTTTAAAAACCTCATTAGAACTTTTGGGTGTTGAAGCAAAGGAAAAAATGTAAATATGATTGAAAGATATAGAATAGATGAAATAGAAAATATTTTCTCCTTAAAAAGTCGCTATGAATATTTTTTAAAAGTGGAACTTTCTGTTATTAAAGCCTATGTAGCATCGGGAGTTATCCCAAAAGAGGATTATTTAAACATCGAAAAAAAAGCTAAAGTCGATGTTGATTTAATTAATAAAATAGAAAAAGAAACTCGTCATGATGTAATTGCTTTTACTCGATCTTTATCAACATTTTTAGGCAATGAAAAAAGATGGGTTCATTATAATTTGACTTCATCTGATGTAGTTGACACTGCTTTGTCTTTGCAAATTAAAGATGCATCTAGTTATATACTTATTGAAATCGATAAATTTTTAACAACTTTGAAAAATAAAGCTCTAGAATATGAATTCACTCCAATTATTGGAAGAAGCCATGGTATGCATGCTGAAATTACTTCCTTTGGATTAAAATTTGCGACTTATTATGATGAACTAACTAGATGTAAAAAAAGATTAATCGATGAATTAAATAATGTTTGCTGCGCTAAAATTAGTGGGACGGTTGGAAATTTTGCAAATTTGCCTTATGAATTAGAAGAGTTAGTTGCCAAAGATTTAAATTTAAATAGACCAAATTCTTCAACACAAGTCTTATCAAGGGATCGATTAATGGGATTTACTTTTTCTTTAGTTGCTATTGCTTCTTTATTAACAAAAATTTCAACTGAAATTCGACACTTATCAAGAAGCGAAGTTAAAGAAGTAGGAGAACATTTTTATCAAAATCAAAAAGGAAGCAGTGCTATGCCACATAAAAAGAATCCTATCAGTAGCGAAAATGTTGCAGGGCTAGCCAGATATGTTATTTCTTCCTTATATATGGCAATTGAAAACAATGATTTATGGCACGAGAGAGATATTTCTCATTCTTCAAATGAAAGAATTTATATTAATGATGATATTTCATTAATAGTTTATATTTTAAGAAGAATGAACAAAGTAATTACTGATTTAGATGTTGATCAAAATAAGATGATTGAAGATATTGAAATGGATCATGGTGTGATTTTTTCGGGAAGAGTTTTAAATTATGTCTTAGATAAATATATTACTCATTCACGCGAAGAGGTTTATGATAAAATTCAAAAATTAGCCTTTGAAGCATTTTCAAAGAAACAAAATTTGAAAGATTTATTAAAAAAAGACGAATATTTCTCTAATTTGTTAACGGAAGAAGAACTTAATGAATTGTTCTCTTATAGTTATTATTTCAAAAATATAGAAAATATCTATAAAACAATTGGAATTAAATAGGTTGTTTTCAACCTATTTTTATATTTAAGGAGGTTAAGATGGAAAATTCAATTAAAGGTTTAGTCGTTGTTGGTTCACAATGGGGCGATGAAGGAAAAGGTAAAATTGCTAACTATTTAGCATCTAAAGCCGACGTTATTGTTAGATATCAAGGCGGAGATAATGCTGGCCATACTGTTAAATTTAATGGTAATGAATATCATTTAAGATCTATACCAAGTGGCATTTTTTATGAAGATAAAATTAATATCATGGGGAATGGAATGGTAATTAATCCACTTTCATTAGCTAAAGAAATGAATGAATTGATTGAAGCTGGTTATAGTTTAGATAATTTAGTTATCTCTTCAAGAGCAACTCTTGATATGAGTTATGATATTGAATTAGACGGATTAAAAGAATCTAAGTTAAAAGATAAATTTATTGGAACAACTAAAAAAGGTATCGGACCATCTTATACTGATAAGGCTGAAAGATCATCTCTTAGAATGTGTGATTTTTTAGAAGACGATTTTGAACAAATTTATAAAGATAAGCTTGAAGAAAAGAATGCTTTAATTGAATTTTATGGTGGAACTAAAATTTCATATGTAAATACAATTAATGATTATTTAAAAGCTAGAGAACTAATCGCTCCACACGTTAAAGAAACAGTTTCTTTTATTCATAATTTAAGAGAAGAAAATAAAAAAATTCTTTTTGAAGGCGCTCAAGGTACAATGTTAGATATTGATTTTGGCACTTTCCCTTATGTAACTTCTTCATCAGTTAATGCAGGAGGAGCAATTAGTGGCTCTGGAATTGGTTTAGGTTATGTTTCTGATTGTATTGGCATTATTAAAGCTTATACAACTCGTGTTGGGGAAGGACCTTTTGTAACTGAATTTTTTGATGAAAAAGCCTCTTTAATAAGGGAAGTTGCTCATGAATATGGCGTCAATACACATCGACCAAGAAGAATTGGCTGGCTCGATTTGGTTCAACTTAAATATTCTCAATCTGTTAATGGTTTCAAATATGGTGCATTGATGCTTTTAGATGTTTTAAGTGTTGTTGAAGAGATAAATGTTTGCATTGCTTATGAACTTGATGGAAAAACAATTGATTATTTGCCAACCTCTTTGAAAGAGCAATATAGAGCTAAACCAATTTATAAAACATTAAAGTCTTTTAAAGGTGTTGATATTTCTTCCTTAAAAACTTATGAAGATTTACCAAAAGAAGCTAAAGAATATATCTCTTTTATTGAAAATTATTTAAAAATAAAAATTGTTATTATTTCTGTTGGACCAGCTAAAGAACAAACAATTATTAGAGAAGAAATTTTCTAATTAAATTTTTAAAAAATTATTAAAAAAAATAATCAAAAAATTTAATCAAAAATTAAATTTTTATAAATCATAAAAAGTACGATAATTTCCAATTATATCGTACTTTTTAAATTGTTAAAAAAATTTAAGAAATATTAAGAGAAAAAATAATAAAAAAATAAGTTGATTTTTATTAGCAAAAAACTTATATTTTTTTCAATGTTTTAAAATTTTTAAGGCAGGTAATAGGGGGCTTAGTTTTATGGCAAATAAGAACTATATTATTGAACTTAAAAATGTTTCCAAAATCTATGAGGATGGAACCATAGCTGTTGATGATTTTAACTTTTATGTAAGAAAAGGCGAATTCGTTACTTTTTTAGGACCTTCAGGATGTGGTAAATCAACTACTTTAAGGATGATTGCTGGTTTTGAATTTCCTTCTAAAGGCGAGATTCTTTTAAATGGGAAAGATATTTCTAACGTCCCACCAAATAGAAGACCAATTAATATGGTCTTTCAACGTTATGCACTTTTCCCACATTTAGATGTTTATGATAACATCGCTTTTGGTTTAAAGCTTAAAAAAATTGCAATACCTTTAAAAGATAATGAAGGTAATGCAATTTTAAAAATTGATAAAAATAAAATTAAAAATTTAAAAAGAGAAATTAATTTAACTAAAAAGAATAAGCATTTAAGCGAAGAAGAAAAAACAACAAAATTAGCTGAATTAAATGAAGCTTTAACTAAAGCTAAAACAAATCCTGAGCAAGCTTATAAATATAAAAAATTGACCGAAAAAGAAATAGATGAAAAAGTTGCAAGAGCTTTGAAAATAGTTGACTTAGAAGCTCTCGAAGATAGAGACATATCTACATTAAGTGGCGGACAACAACAAAGAGTTGCAATTGCAAGAGCTATTGTTAATGAACCAGAAATTTTACTTCTTGATGAGCCATTAGGTGCGTTAGATTTAAAAATGAGAAAAGATATGCAAATCGAATTGAAAGAAATGCATACTAAATTAGGAATTACTTTTATTTATGTTACTCATGATCAAGAAGAAGCATTAACTATGTCTGATACGATTGTTGTTATGAAAGATGGAGTAATTCAACAAATTGGAAAACCAAAAGAAATTTATGATGAACCAAAAAATGCTTTTGTTGCTGATTTTATTGGAGAATCTAATATATATAATGCAACGATGTTTAATAAGATGGTCGTTAGATTTTTGGATCACAACTTTGATTGTTTAGATGATTTCCCTATTAATGAAAAAGTAGATGTAGTCGTTCGTCCAGAAGACATAATCATTAAAAACGAAAACGAAGGAATGATAAATGGAAAAATTATCAATCGTATTTTCAAAGGTGTCAATTATCAATATATTGCTTTAGTTGGAAAAAATGAGGTAATGATAAAATCAACAAAGGAATATGGTGTTGGCGAAACGGTTGGATTAGATATTGCTCCTGATTCAATTCAAATTATGAAAAAGGATTTTACAACTAATATTTATACTGACGCATGGATTAATAAAAATAATCAAGTTTGTATTGATGATGTACCATTTGATTGCAATATTCTTCAACTTGTTGAAAACGGAAAAGAAGAAGACGGATTTATTTTTGATAAAAAGGGCAAAAAATACGATTTTAATGATGCTGATGTAGTTGCTGAAGTCGCTTTAGATAAAATTGAAATTATTGATGATATCGAGAGTGAAGATGCTCAAATTGTTGGAGAAATTGTTGATAGTGTTTATAAAGGCGACCATTATCAATATATTGTAAGAACTGAAAATGAAGAAGATTTTGTTTGCTTATCTTCTTATACTTATAACCTTAATGATAAAGTTGGAATTCATATAAAACCTGAAGATATTAAATTAAGACTAAAAAAAGAGGTAAGTAACTATGAAGTTTAGCTTACAAAGGAAACAACTTTGCATTCCGTATTTTATATTTTTAATTCTTTTTGTTGTTATTCCAATTTTATTTATTGTTTTTTACGCATTTACAGATGCTAGTGGAAACTTCAGTTTTGATTCTTTGGTTGGATTTTTTACTTCAACTAATAAAATAAATGTTTTGATTCAATCTTTATTATTTAGTGTTATCAATACCATAGTTTGTTTAGCTGTTGGTTATCCAATTGCTTATATTCTTGCTTCATCAAAAGCAAAATTTAATTATGTTGTCGTCATGCTATTTGTTATGCCGATGTGGATAAATTTCGTTTTAAGAACAGGTGCAACAAGAGACGTTTTAACTTGGATTGGTTTAAATGGAGGAGAGCATCCTTATATTGCAACTTTTGTTGGACTTTTTTATAACTACCTTCCTTTTGTTATTTTGCCTTTATATTCAACGATGTTAAAACTTGATAAAGCTCAAATGGAAGCCGCTAGTGATTTAGGATGCAATAGATTTCAAGTTTTTACTAAATCAATTTTTCCTCAAACAATCCCAGGAGTTGTAAGCGCTGCACAAATGGTATTTATGCCAACAATGTCTTCATATGTTATTCCAGAAACTTTAAGTGAAGGAAAAATTATTCTTTTTGGTAATTCAAT
>CALVMY010000087.1 GCA_944349405.1 uncultured Bacilli bacterium
CTGTATCGCCGATTCCTTCTAATTCTTTAAACCACAATTTAGCATGTTCTTTTTCATTATCAGCTGTTTCTAAAAATAAAGCTGAAATTTGTTCATAGCCTTCTTTTTTAGCAACACTTGCAAAATAGGTATATTTATTTCTTGCTTGAGATTCACCTGCAAAAGCTGTTTCTAAATTTTTTTCTGTTTGAGTACCACTATATTTATTAGCCATAATTATTTATCTTCCTCCACTTCAACAACGACATCATCACCACTTGCTCCACATACTGGGCAAACTGGATTTTCTTCTTCGCTTTCCCATTCAAATCCGCAAAGAATACATCTAAATTTTTTCACTTAAATTCCTCCACTTTAATTTATAAATAATGATTTTAATTTAATTTAATTAAAAATCATTTTTTACCATTCTTTAATAAACATTCATTACAAATACCATAATAATTTGATGAACGATAAGATATTTGACTATTAGATATTAATTTTAAAGAAGATAAATCATAATCAACTAAATGATTATTCTTATTATCATTTTTAACATCTATATCAAATATTTTACAACATTTTAAACAAATAAAATGATCATGTAATGGTTTAAATGAAACTAATTCATAATTAGTTTCATTTAAAGAAGCATCTACTTTTCTTAATATATTATCTTTAGTTAAACTAGATAAATTACGATATAAAGTAGCTAAGGATATTTTTAAATTATTTTGTAATAAATAAGAATAAATATCATTTAATGAAGCATGATTTAATTCTTTTATTGCTTCAATGATATATTTTCTTTGTTTAGTTAATCTTTCCAAAAATAATTATCTCCTTATTGATAAAAATTATAAACAAGCAATATTTTGTTAGTCAATGCTAATCCTTATCTATAATTATTAGTTAAAAGAAAAACCACTAATTAATTTTAAAATTAGTGGTTTTATATATTAAATAATTAGAATTATTAAAAAGATATAAAGATATAAATAAAATCTATTTTAAATCAGATTCTTTTTAAAATTCTTAAATAAATATAAATAAATTAATAATATTTAAGATGATTATTTTAAGAAATTTCTAAAATCTGGGAAGAATCTACCATCTTCTTCGTATTCTTCATTATCTTTTTCTTCTTTTTTAGCTTTTAATTCTTCTAATTCTTTAACATAATCGTTTAATAATTTCTTTTCCATAATTCATTGTCCTCCTTAAGAACAACTATATTTTAATTAAAAGTTAAAAAATTAGTAAATTTTAGCGATAATTATCGTATTTTGTAAGTGCTTTCATATTAAAAAGTTTACAAAAAATAACGATAATTATCGATATTTTTATATATAATTTAATTTCAAATGAAAGTGCTTACACTTTTTATGGAAACTTTTATATATCATTAAAAAAAGTTATGTTATAATCAAAAATATGTTAAAAGAACCTGAATATTTAAAATCCGGAGATAAAATTAGTTTAGTTGCGCCTTCTTTTGGCTGCACAACTAATCCATATAAAGATGAACTTGTTAGAGCGATCAATAATTTAAAAGAATATGGATTTAATATTTATGAAGGTGAAAATATTTATAAAAATGAAGGTGTTTTAGCAAGTGCCTCTCCTAAAAAGCGAGCCAAAGAATTTATGGAAGCTTATTTAAGCGATGCCTCTTTAATTCTTTCAGTTGGCGGAGGAGAATTTGAAAACGAAATTCTTCCTTATATCGATTTTAATTTAATTAAAAACTCAATTCCTAAATGGTTTATGGGATTTTCAGATAATACCAATCTTGCTTTTTGTTTAACAACTATCAGCAAAGTTATTTCAATTTATGGTCCGTGCGCTCCTTCTTTTGATTTATTGCCTTTTAAACTTGAAATAAAAGATTCTTTAAAAATGCTCGAAGGCAAAAAACATTTTAGAGGCTATAAAAGATGGCAATTAGAAAGTAAAAGGGATGAATTTCATCCTTTTGAACCATTGAATTTAACTAAAAAGAAAATTATTATTCCTTATAAATATAAAGAGGCAAAAGAAGGAATGATAATTGGAGGTTGCATTGATTGTCTTGCTAATTTATGTGGCACTAGATTTGATAATGTTAAAAATTTTATAAAAGAGAATAAGAAAAATGGTTTTATACGGTATTTAGAATCTTGTGATTTAAATCCTTTATCTTTTAGAAGAGCGTTGTTTTTACTTAAAGAAGCTGGATGGTTTAAATATGTAAAAATGTTTTTGATGGGAAGACCTTATCATTTTAATGAAGAAATTATGGGCTTAACTTTTATTAAAAGCGCTAAAGATATCTTAAAATCTTTTAATGTACCTATTTTATTTAACATCGATTTAGGACATCTTCCTCCTTCAATGCCTTTTAAAAACGGAGCAATAGCAAAAGTAAGTCTTATAGATAATAATATCGATATTAAATATAAATAAATATTGATAAATATCACTATTATTTTATTTGTTTATATAGACTTATTATGATAATATTATTAAGCACAAGCGCCCCCTTAGTTAATCGGTATAACGGATCCATGGTAAGGATCTATGCGTAGTTCGACTCTGCGAGGGGGCACCATTATTAATAGAGAATATGCGATTATTATCGCATTTTTTTATTT
>CALVMY010000088.1 GCA_944349405.1 uncultured Bacilli bacterium
GTATATCTCGTATAATTTTAGATCATGCTCCAATTGAAGCTGTTGAGATTAATAATATTGATTATCCACTCTATGCTTATTCAATTCCTCGTAGTAAAAACGATGAATTATTTTGGAGCGTTGATGATACATCTAAAGCTGAGATTGTAAATGGGCATTATTTAAGAGCCAAAGAAGAAGGAGAAGTAATAGTAAGTGTTACTTCTATTGATAATCGAGTTAGCGAATCTTTCATTTGCTATTTATATAAAGACCATAATAATGGTATTCAAGATATTCTTCTTTTTGATGAATCTAGTAATAATTTAGTTAATAACGAACCATTTAAATATGGCCAATATAGTTTTGATTCTACTTTAAATACTATTAACGGTTCGACTAAGATTTCTTATATTGCTATTCCTACTCGTTATCAAAATGATGTTGAAATAAAAATTAAAGAAGGCAATGCTTCGATTGATGAAGATAATGTAGTAACTTTTAATGATGGAAACGATGTTATTATTGAAGCTAAAAATAAAAACTCTTTATTAGATGGAGAAGCAATTTCTAAAGAATTAATTTTAGATGTTATCGAAGATGGATATAACTGCTTCACATATGAAGAATTGATGGAATGCACAACTAATAGTAAAGAAGGAAAAATTGTTGTATTACGTTCTAATTTAGAAAGTAGAGAAAATGCTTTCAAAGTTTTAAATGATGTTGATAAAGAAGAAAATTTATATCGTAATACTCATGTTTTTGGAACATTGATAAATAATAATGAATACACTCATTCTATTAAAAAAATTGAAGGAAGATATGATTTAACTTATCTTAATAATTTAAAAGAATTAGGAGAAGAAGTTGAAACCACAATAAATGTAGGAATCTATGTCCAAAAAGATTTTTATGGTAACAACTTTACTATTAATACTCATGAATTAACTTATCCTTCTTTAAGAAGTGGTCAAAATGAAAAACCTGTTCCTGCAAATAACGATATTTATAAAGGCCCTCTTTCATTTGTTAGAGTTGGAGTAGATGCTTTATATGTTGAAGTTTATGGTGAAGATAATGCTTCAATGTATGTTGATGGCGATAATATTAAAATTTCTGATCTTAATTTAAAATCATGCAATGATGTAAATGACCTTACTTTTTTAGATTATGTCGGAACAACTCTTGAATTAGTCGGAGATAATATAGAAATAAGTAATTCAATTATTTCAAATGGAAGAAATGTTATAAGAAGTTTTTCTTCAACTAATGTTCTTTTAAAAAATTGCTATTTATATAACGCAAGAGAATTTTTGCTTAAGGTAGGTTCCAATAATTTTAAAAAACCTGCTGAAAATGTTGATATTTCTTCTATGAGTGAAGAAGAAAGGAATGAATTTTTATCTCCTACTCCTGATGATATAGAAGGTAAAAATTCTAATTTAACTATTGAAGATACTATTTTTTATCAATCAGGTTTCTTTTCAATTGGGGTTGATACTCACTTCTGTGGTTCGGTTTTATATGGGGGAAGTGAATATTCTCTTCCTGGAGTTAAAAATTTAGCAGGAACAAGTGATGCAACTAAAATTAGTATTAAAGGCGATACACGTTTTTATGATTGGAAGAAGGTTTCTTCATTAGATTCTTCAACTTTAATCCATGCAAGTGAAGGAGCGGAAGATATTCTTTTAGAGATGTTTAATATTCAAAAATTAGTTAGTGATTATATTAATAATATCAATCCTACTTTAGGCATTGTTAAAGATGGTGAACTTTATGTTCATGGCGGAATTGCTTTTTATGGTGGAGGCAAAAATTATTCAATTGATATATTAGAGATTGAAGAAAATATTTTAAATGAAATGGATGAAATTAAGGATATTGTTGTAAGTGGGTTACCTGCTTTAGCAAGTGGTCCATATCCATTCTATTTTAGATTATATTCATCTTTATCTTCACCTACCTATTTTGATGAAATACCTAGTCAAGATTTATTAAATAGAAGTTAAATAGAATTGTAAGAAGAAAAATGCCTTTGATAAAGGGCATTTTTCTTCAAATTATAAATAAAAAGTTTTAAACTAAAATAGTTTGTTAGAGGTATAGAAAATATGAATTTAGGTTTTGCGATTGTTGATCTTGTTATTTTAGTTATTATTTTAATTGCTATTATAATAGGAATATTTAAAAATCCAATTTTTGGCGCTATTAATTTAACACTTTTTATTGTTTTTACTTATGTATTTAATGTGATAGTAGCTGCTATTTTACCAGGAGTTGTCTCATCTTTAAATTTAGAAGATATATTTATAGGTGCAGCTAATAACATTGTTAGTTTAAATGAAGAGTTAATATCTTTAGGTAATGAGATGGGACTTTCGCTTAGTTTACTGCCTTCTTATTTAGAAGACGCAACCTATTATGAAACTCTTTTAAATACTAGTATTAATATAAGTTCATTTATAATCGCTGCAATTTTAAGTTTAATTGTTTCTTATGGTCTTACTTGGTTAATTTATGCCTTATTAAAGAAATTCTCACCTAAATTTAAAGATTTTGTATCTAATATTTATAATAAAAAATTACTTAGAATTCCTCTTGGGATTGTTTCTTCTTTAAGCGTTGCAGTTTTCTTTGTTGCTTTTTCTTTTACTTCACTTAATAAAATTTCAAAAGGAGTAGAAGTTCCAATAAACACTTTATTAAATTTAAAAATTGATGGTTATTTTGATGAAGAGTTTAATAAAGCAGAACAACTTATACTCGAAGTAGAAGAAATTGATACTACATTAGACGGATATAAAAATAGTATTAATTCTTTAAATAGTGATCTTGATGATTATCAAGCTGTTATCGAAGATTTTTATTCTCGTTATCTTTTAATAAAAGATGAAATTAATTTACTTAACCAAGATGTAGAAGATTTGTTAAATGTTAATCTCACAAGTTCGGAAAGAGCAGTTTTAAATGAAGCACGTTCATATATTAGTCAAGCTCAAAAGGATTTTAGTGAAATTGAATCTACTTATGATGAATATAGTGGGATTGTTAATGATTATCGTATGGATATTGATTCGTATTTAAACGATATTAATAAAGCGCAAGAAGAAATAAATGGTTATTTAGATACTTTCAATGAATCTCAAGCTGCTTTAGATGATTTAACGACCAATTTAGATTCTTTGCAAACAACTTTAATTAATGCCCAAGATATTTTAGATAGTACAATCGATTCTTCTCGGTTCTCTTTTCTTTTAAATATCGATCTTTATCCTTATTTTGATTTTAATTACAATAATGAAAAAAGTGACTTTTTTAATGAATTAGACAAATTCGATAGTTCCCTTCAAGAATTTGCTGATGGTAATCTTCCTAACATTAAAGCTTATTTAATTGATACTTTAAATGAAGCAGAAACTTCTTTAGATAAAGGGAAAGGGGAGATTGAAAAATACGACGATAAAATCAATGAAGTTTTAAATGAAGTCGATGATAAAAAAAGTGAGATAGATAAAATTATTCTCGACACTGATAATTTAATTGATGAAGCAAATGAAAACGTCTTAAAAGCTAAAGAAGAAATTAAAGTTTTAAAGGATAAATATGGTGTTTAAAAGAATATAAAAATATTAACAATTATAATAAAAACGTTGAATTATTTATTCTTCTAAAATTAACAGCAATTTTAATAAAAACGCCAAATTTATAAAGCTAACATTGATACAAATTCAATATTTTGCTTTAAATGTAGGCGTTTTTTATTTGGCTATTTTTAAAAATTATTTATCGTAATAGTAAATAGAATTTTTAACCATTTCAGCATAATCTTCATTTACTAAAGTTTTAACAATATTAAAAGCAAAATCGATAACTCCAGCTGCACTAATTCCACTAATTATTTTATCATCAACTACTGAATAGGTTGGAATAAACGTTCCATTAAAATCTTCATTCATCGATTTAAAACAAGTATATTTTTTATTTTTTAAATAACCAAGATGACCTAAAATAGTTGGTCCAGCACAAATAGATGCAATATATTTATTGTTATCATGGAAATATTTAACTACTTCAATAAAGATAGGAGAATTTTCAAGTTCAACATATTGACTTCCTCCAGCAATAAATAATAAATCATATTTAGCTAGATCAACTTCATTTTTATTAAATAGAGGTAAAGATAAATTAATTCCGTATTTACCAGAAATTTCTTTATATTTTAAAGAAAAAATATCAACTTCAAATTTAGCTCTTCTTAAAAGAGCAACTGTTCCTATAGCTTCTAAGTCTTCAAAACCATTTGTTAAGATTAATAATACTTTTTTCATATGTTTCTCCTTAGTTTTATAAATTTATTATATCAATTTTTATTTCTTTTAATTATTCTTCTTCATCAAAAGAATAATAATTGATCTCATCTATTTTATCTTCTTTAATTTTAGTAAAGATATAACCAATATTTGATGTTAAAGAATTATATGCTTTATTAATAAATCGATTAAGATGCTTTTTTTCTTCATTTATCGCTACATCAAATTTATTTGATAAAAGAATAAGTTTAGTTTTATTTCTTTTACTATTTATTTTAGTTGCTTTATAAAATAAATGATTAATATAACGGCGATTATCTTTATAAAATTCATTGTTTAAGATCTTAGTTTTGTTATTTTTAATATATTTATTAAAAGAATTTCTAACTGTTAAAAGTAAAAATAGTTCAATTGAAGGATTAGTATAACCAAAAATATAATAAGATAAACAATAATCCATAATATTCATAATATTTTCATAATTATTTTTATAAATATCTAAATCAAAGATAAATAAAACTTTATCTTTTTTCTTATTGAAGGGTAAAGAATCAACTATTTCTTCTTTAGCAATTTTAGTTAAAGATTTAATATTAGAAGCCCCTTTATCATTATATAATTTAACTACTTTTTTAAAGACTATATCGTTTGTTTTATTAAAAAAAGAAGAATATTTAATAAATGGTTCGATAAAATATGGTTCGGTTAGAGTCCCTTCATAAAGTAAATAGATAAATCTATTCTCTTTTTTAGTATCTTTAGTTCTTTTTAAGGTAGATGTAATAAGTGACATATATTTTATTTATTTATTAATTTATTAATTTATTTATTAATTATTTAAAATAACTAGATATTAGGTATTCCTAAATATCTTCCTTCTTTAAATTTTTTAATTATTTCTTCTTTAGAAGTTAAATTCTTATATTCAATTAAACCATTTATTTTAGTTTTAGAATCTTTTTTAGTAACTAAATATATTGATTCGTTATCTAAATAGATAATCGAATCAATATAATGAGTTGAAAAGATTATTTGAGAATAATATGTATTTTCTTTATTAAATATCTTTAAATATTTTTCAAATAAAAATGGATGTAAAGAGATATCTATTTCATCAAAGATATATGTTTTATTAGATTTTAAAGAAGAAAGAATAATTAAAAGTATTATTAATTTTTTACTTCCTAAACTTACTTCATTAATATTAAATAAATAATCAATATTTTGATCTAAAAATAATAATTCATATTTATTGATTCTATTTTTATTATTTTTATTTAAAACATATTTATAGATTGAATTAGACATTAAATATAATTTATTAAAGATAATATCTTCTTTTTCTTTTAAATTTATTTTTTTATATTCATTTATCTTTTTAAATTTAGCTTCATTTATTCCTAAATCAAATTCATTTATTAAATTATTAAATTTAGTTAAAGAAAATGAAGATAGATTTATTCTTTTATTTAAAAATGAAGAAGATAAAGGATCAAAAATAATTAATTCATTTTTTAAAAACTCATAGGCATTAAAAAAATATTTATTTAAATCTTCACTTTTAAAAGAAAGATTAGAATTTATTTTAAAAGATAAAAAAGAAGAAAGAGAAGAATATTCATTTTTATATTCTTTATCCATTTCTATTATTTCTTTATTTTCAATATAATCTATATTTTTATTATCGTTATTATCATCTATAACAAACTTATGATTAATAAAATCATATTCATATAATTTTAAATCATAGTTATTACTTTTTAGATTTTTATTGATATAAGCATATTCTTTAATCAATAAATCTTTTTTATAAATTAAACCTAGAACATATATTTCTTTAATATTAGATTTATTAATAAAAGTTAATTCTAATTTACTTTCTTTATCTATATTAGTAATAAAAGTTGTATTTTTTAAAAAATGGCGGTCATTTTTTAAAAAATATTCTTTTATTACTTTTATAGATTTTAAGATATTTGATTTTCCACTATTATTATTACCTAAAAAAGCAATTTTAGATAAGATATCATCTTTATTTATTATTTCTTTATCATCATTAAAAGAAGAAGAGAGAAAAGAGATTGTTGTTTCTTCTTCAATCGATAAAAAATTTTTAATTTTTAAAGCAAGGAGCATATCTTTATTATATTATTAAAGTATGTATAAAGTAAGAATAAGGGTTATTAGAAAAGCAAATTATGAAGATTTATCTCTTAAATATGAATTAAAGGAGCTTAGTCCATGTCCTTTAAAAGAAAATGATGAATTTATTTATGAATATGATAAAAAAGTAGATGGATTATGTGAAAGTGCCTATTTAACTCTTCATCCATTTTTAGTTGATTTAGCTTTAGGAAAAGGACATTTTTATGGCAAATGGATGAAAAATCCATATTCAGCTTTAATCTCTTGTAATGATGGCTTTCGTCCGGTCTCTTTTCTTCTTGAAAGAATTGAAAATTAAATACTTAAATTAATTTAAATATTTATATTTAAGAGTAGAATAATTAACTAGAAAAATAATTATTATTTTAAAAAAAGAAGGACTTTATTTTTATGTTATTTAAAAAAGAAAATTTAAAAAAATTACAAGAATATTTAAAAAAGAACAATTTAAAAGCTTATTTAATTTTTACTTCTGATCCTCACGATAATGAGTATATTGCTGAATTTTATTTAGATTTAAGAAAATTTTTTGCTCCTTTTAGTGGAAGTGCGGCTGAATTATTAATTACTCAAAATGAAGCTTATTTATTTACTGATGGTAGATACTGGCTTCAAGCTGAAAAAGAATTAAAAGGAAGTGATGTTTATTTAATTAAAAAGGGTGATAAAAATGTCCCTTCTTTAAAAGAATTTATTTTAAAAAATAATCTTTTTCCTTTAGGGAGCAATCTTTACACTTTTAAAATGAGCGAATATGAAGATTTTATTGCTTCAAATATTAAAATTGTTGATTTAGATATTTCTTTTTTAATTAATAATCTAACCCCTTTATCAAAAGAAAAAGTCTTTAAACTCGATGAATCTTTATTTACTTTTTCTTATAAAGAAAAGATAGAAAAAATATATCAAAAATTAAATGAAAAAGATGCTAAAGCAACTTTAATTACAACTTTAGATGATATCGCCTATATTTTAAATTTAAGAGGAAGAGATATTCCTTTTAATCCAGTTTTTTATTCTTACCTTTATTTATCTAAGGATTATGGGAATCATCTTTTTATAGATAAGGAAAAGATCAATTTTGAAATTGAAGGAATTAATATTCATCCATATGAAAATATTGAAGAATTTATTAAAAAACATAACGATATTCCTACTCTTTTAGATAAAGGAAGAGTAAATGCTAAAATTTATCAACTTTTCAACAATGTAATTGATGGAATTAATCCTTCTTATTTAATGAAAGCAGTTAAAAATGAAAAAGAAATATTAAATACTAAAGAAATTCAAGCGCTTGATGGAGTAGCTTTATTAAAATTTAATAAGTTTTTAGATGAAAATATCTCAAATAATTTAACAGAATATCAATATAGTGAAAAATTAAAAGAATATCGATTTGAAAACCAAAGATGTTTTGATTTAAGTTTTAATACTATTGCTGCGGTTGGAAAAAATGCTGCTGAAATGCATTATGCTCCTAAAAAAGATAGTTCAAATGTTGTAAATAGCGAAAATATTGAACTTTTAGTTGATTCAGGTGGCCAATATTATGGAGGAACAACCGATACAACTAGAACTTTTTTAATCGGTAAACCAACTGAAGAATTTATTCATGATTATACTCTTACTTTAAAATCTTTAATTAATCTATCTAAAACTATATTTTTAGAAGGTTCAAGCGGACAAACTATCGATATAAGAAGTCGAGAATTTATGTGGGAAGAAGGGAAAGATTATAAATGTGGAACAGGACATGGAGTAGGATATATTTTAAATGTTCATGAAGGCCCAAATGGATTTAGATATAAAAAAGTAAAAGAAAGAGATGATCAATCAGAGATTATTCCTGGAATGATTACAACAATTGAACCAGGTGTATATAAAGAAAATAAATATGGTATTAGAATTGAAAATAATCTTTTATGTGTTAAAGCTTTTGAAACAAGTGATGGATTATTTTATAAATTTGAAACGATTACTTATGTTCCTATTGAAACAAGATGTTTAGATTATTCCATTTTAGATAAAAAAGAAATTGAATGGATAAATGATTATCATAAATTAGTTTTTGAAAAACTTTATCCTTTAATTAAAGATGATGAAAAGTTAGTTAAATATTTAAAAGAAAAAACTAAAGAGATTTAATAATTGTTCTTTTTTAAAAAAATGAATAATTTTATAGTCCACTACAATAATAAATGATGAAAAAATTACTAAACAAAAGAGAAAAAAACTAACAATTTTGGCTAATATTATATCTTTTTAAAATTTATTCTTTATAATTAGAAAGGTTGGTTATTTATTTAGTATGAACACCTTGTTTTTAATTATTAGTATACTTGTTAGTTTCGTTTTATTTTTCTTAGGAATACTCTTATTAAAAAATAAATATATTAAAGAATTTGAAGAAGATAATTTAATAAGTAGTGATGAAGAAAAATATGCTTTTTTTGATGTAGATGAAAAATATAAAGATTATTTAATCTCATATAAAATAATTAAAAATGAAAATGACCGTTTTTTAACTTTAAAACTAAAAAGAGGAGTTAATTATTTAGATTTAAATTTAACGTGCTTTAAGAATCAGAAAGTTCTTAAGATTATTAATGTTAAGGATACATTTTATTCTTATAAAGAAGATTACATTATTAAACTTCCTTTAGATGCTACCTCTTTTAAAATAGATTTACTTCAAGCTAATGAAGAAATATTTGATGAAACAAAAGATGTTAAAAAATCTTTATGGAAATATTTTTTATCATCTTTTTTATTATCTAGTGGAAGTATAATTCCTTTAACCTTAATATCTTTTATTGTTTTTTCTTATAATCCAAAAGCTTTTTATGATTCATGGAAAAATGTTGTTAATGCAATTTTTTATGAACCATTCTTTTATATACTAGCTTCGATTCTTTTTGTTATTTTATTTATTACAATTCTTTTATTTTTAATATTTTTTAATAAGAAAAAAGTATTTAAATATAAAGAAAATGACAAAAAAGCTGATTTAGAGACTAAAGATTTAGATATTTATGATTATTTTAAATATAAAGTAAAAGTAAAAAAAGATAGGCTAGAAAAGTGTGAATATTTTGAAATAAGTTTTGTTAAACATTTAAATAAATTTTTAGATGGCAATATTTTAATTAAAGCTTATGATCAAAATAGTGAACCTTTAATTTCCTTTCCTTTTCATATCGATAAAAGAAATAAAAAAATAAATATTAAAAAAGACGAAAGAATTAAAGAATTAAAAATAAGTTATCAAAATCTTTACTTTAAGGATTTTAAATATGTTAATAAAGAAGTTATTTATAATGAATTTTTAAATAAAGAAGGAGTAAAAGGCAATACGATTCATACTAAAGGCGTTATTCCTTCAATTATTTCTTTTGCTTTAATATTTGTTATTTCTTTATCATTTTTATTTTATTCATCTCAAACATTAGATATTTATCGAAATATTGATTCTTATTTAGATTATGAATTTGTTGATGAAGAAGATGAATCTAAAGGTGTTTATATATCTTCTTCATCAACAATTAATATTGAGAAAGTATATATTCCTAAAACTATTGATGGATATAATGTTGTAGGAATAGGAGAAGAGGCTTTTAAAGATAATAAGACGATTAAAAAGGTTTATTTTTCTTCTCCTTTAGTTATTTTAAAAAGTGCTTTTGAAAATTGTACATCTTTAGAATATGTTGATTTAAACGATTGTAGCGAAATAGGAAGTAGAGCTTTTTATAATACTAATTTGAAAAATATTGAGATTAGTATAAATAATAAAGAGATCTCTACTTATGCTTTTTCAAAAATTCCTCATATTGAAAATTTAATTATTGATGGAAAAGAAACAGATTTTTCTTCTAGTGTATTTAGTGGTTCATATGTTTATAACGATTTTCTTATTTTAAGCGAACCAAAATATTTTGGGCATTATACTTTTTCAACGGTTGGATATTATTCTTGTTTTATTTATCAATACGAAAAAGTAAATAAAACTAATTTTTCTACTTCCTATTCATTTAATAAAACTTCAACTTATTTTTTAAGTGAATGTGTTCATGATGCCAATTCTTTTATTATAGAAAATGAAAAAAGAATAACTGAAATCGATTCAGAATTAATAGATTCAATTGAAGGAACCTGTATGGAAGCAGGATATGATGAATATTTATGTCATCGCTGTAACAAAACTTATCAAATTTCAACTGGATTTAATTTTGATAATCATCATTTTGTTGATGGAAGATGTGAATGGTGCGGGAAAAGTGAATAAACTTTTAAAAAAGGAGAAAGATATATGGTTTTAGCAAGTGTTGTTTCTCAAGTTGTATTATTAGTTGTAGCGGTTATTGTCTTTTTGATTTTAACGGTTATTTCTTGTCTTATTCTTTATAAATATTTAAAAGAAAATAATACTTTTGTTATTAAGGCTAATAACAAAAGAAATAAAGAAATAATAGATTTATCTCAAGAAATTGGAAGTGGAGCTGAAGAAGAAAATAAAGATAATGAAAGATTTTCTAAACTTTTAATATTAGATGATAAAAAAAGAAGTGAAATCGAATTTAAAAAGGTAGAATCTTTAAAAGCATTTGCTGAAAATTTTAGAAATTTCTGTGCTGGAAATTTAAAACTTTATTATTCTAAAGAAGATATTAGATCGTTTATTGCTAATTTATTAACTTCTAAAATTATGATTTTACAAGGGATGAGTGGAACTGGAAAAACTTCAATTGCTCTCGCTTTTGAAAAATATATTAATAATGTTTTAGATCCAATCGCTATTCAACCAATGTGGAAGGAAAGAAGCGATTTAATCGGATATTTTAATGAATTTACTAAAAAGTTTAACGAGACCCCTTTACTTGAAGAATTATA
>CALVMY010000089.1 GCA_944349405.1 uncultured Bacilli bacterium
CTAGTTCTTTATTAGTAATTTTTAAGTAATTTGGTTCAACGCCTAAATTAAGTAATTCTCTAATTTTATCAAGCGAATCATGATTATAAAAAACATATGAGTTTCCACTTTTCCCGTTTCTAGCAGTTCTTCCAGCTCTATGAAAATAATATTCTATATTATTAGGAATGTTCACACTTAAAACATCGCTTACATCTTCAACATCTATGCCTCTAGCAGCTAAATCTGAGCAAACTAAAATTTGAAAATCATTATTATTTGCTCTTCTTAGCATTGCTTTTCTTTCTCTTAAAGAAAGTTCACCAGAAATAGTTCCAACAGCATATTTATTTTTCTTTAAATGTAAATAAATATCATTAACTTCTTTTTTTGTATTAGCAAAAATAAATAATAAATATGGATTTATCTTATTTAAGAAAATATCAATCGAATCCAAAATATCTAAATGTTTAGTATTTATAAAATAATGAGTAATTTTTTCTTTTAAAGAGTCGCTGTTTTCTTCAAGAATTAAATCATTTGGAAGGTTTTTTCTTAAAAAATCACGAATAAATTGGGAAATTGTTGCGCTTAAAACAATTAATTGTGGTTTATTTAATTTATTTAAGACGCTTTGAACATCATCAAAAAAACCTGATTCAGAAAGCATATCAGCTTCATCTAAAACTAATGTTTTGCAGTTTTCTAAATTTATAGATGAATCTTCTAAAACATAGGATAATCTTGTTGGGGTAGCGATAATTATTTGAGAATTTGTTTTTAATTGTTGTTCGCCTTTTTTAGGCCGATTCCATTTATTATTAATTTAATAGCTAAAGATGGAAAATATTCTTTGAATTCTTTAAAAAAATCATATGTTTGTAAAGCTAATTCATTTGTTGGAACGATGATTAATGCTTCAACACCGCTATCAAATTTTAAATTATTAATAATTGGAACTAAAAAAGCATGAGTTTTTCCTGATCCGGTCTCACTTTTTACAATAACATTTTCGCCTTTAAGAATTTTTGGAATAGCAATATCTTGTACTTTTGTTGCCTCTTCATATCCTAAAGAGTGCAAAGCTTTTATAGTTTCTTTTTTTAAGTTGAATGATTCAAATTTCATAGTCATTATTTTATATTATTCTTAATTATTCTTCACTAAAAATGATAGAATTTTAGAATGGAAATAAAAGTTTTAGAACCAATAGGTTTTTGTAGCGGGGTAAAAAGAGCTATTAAAGCTGTTTATAAGGCAAAAAAAGATTTTCCTGATAAAAAAATCATAATTTTAGGCCAATTAATTCATAACGAAGAAACACTAGAACAATTAAAAAACGACGGTGTTTTTATAATGGAAGGCGATTTAAATAATGAATTTGATATTTTAAATATTTTTGAGCGTAATGATGTAATTTTTATTCTTTCAGCACATGGACATAGTGAAAAATTGGTTAATTTTTTAACAGATAATAATTTTAATTTTATAGATGCTACTTGCCCTATTATCAAAAAAATTAATAATGATTTGAAAAAAACAAATTTCAAAGATACTGAGGTTTTTTATTATGGAAAAAAAGATCATGCAGAATGTAAAGCTTCTCTTTCTTATATAAAAAATTATAAAAGTCTTGAAATTATCGATCCAAAAATAAATATTAATAATTTAATTTATCAAAAAGAAAAATCATATTTAGTAAATCAAAGTACCGTTCCGCTTTTCGAAATAAAAAAATTTGCCGAAAATAAAAAAACAGAATTAATTATAAAAGACAATTTTTGCCCCTCTTTAAAACAAAGATTCGAAAAAATAGATGAAAATATTAATAATTTTGATACTTTTATTGTTATAGGAGATAAAGAAAGTTCGAATGCTAACCAGTTATATAATTATATTAAAGAAAAATTTAAAAGAGTATTTTTAGTACAAAAAATATCAGATTTTTTATATATTGATTTTTCAAAAGAAAGTCAAAAAGTTGCCGTTTTATCAGCAACTTCAACAAGTGAATCAAAAGTTAACGATTTTATGAATTATTTAAATGAGAATAGGTAATTTTTCATGATCAATGACAATAATATTTAAATTAGAGTCTATATCTAACAAAATTTTTTTCATTTGTTTCATAAAAATACGCTCTATTTCATGTGGCAAATTTAAATAATTATATTTATTTAAAACTACACCTCTTCTACCATGGTGAGGAATATCTCCGCTAATAAAAATATCATAATCTTCATTCATCGCATCTAAATAATAATGCCGTCCTCCACCACCAATTATAGCGACACTTTTAATTTTATCTTTTCCAAAATTTAACAGCTCTCCATAGGAGACGTCTAATTTTTCTTTAGCATATTTAGAAAAAGAAATTATATCCATTTCTTCTTTTAAATAACCTCCACGAGCCATTGGTATTGATTCGAGCTGTTCTATATTTAATAGCCCCAATTCTTTTGCTAAAGCATCATTCATTCCATCAATTCCTTCATCAAAATTTGTATGATAAGAATAAATTGGTAAATTATATTTTTCTAATTTTTTTATAAGATTAAATTTTACTTGATCATTTTTTAAAACTTTTTTAAAAGTTCCATAAATAAAAGGGTGATGAGAAATAACTAAATCTATCTTATTAAAATCAATTATTTCTTTTGCTTTTTCAAAAACAATATCATCGAAATCTAAACATAAAAGAATTGTATTTGTATCCTCTTTCAATTTTCCAAATTGTAATCCGACATAATCATGATATTTTTTAGCAATACTTTTAGGAAATTTTTTTGCTAGTTTAGATAATAAAACTCTTGTTTTCATTTTAGAACCTCGTTATTTAACTTGTATTCCTCTAAAAAATTTTTATATTCTAAAGAATCGCAATTTAATTTCGGAATAATAGTTTCAATTTTTTTATTTCTTTTTAGATATTTTTCTTTAAAAACATCATTTCTTTCTTTTAACAAACAAGGACCATAGTGAAGTTCCATTTCGCTATAATTTTTATTACCTTTTTTAAATGAAATTATTTCATAAAAAATGTCTTTTTCTTTTAAAATTACTTCATTTTCGATAAAAAAACCTAAAGAGATAAAAAATTTTCTACATAAATCGATATTTGTATGAGAATCAATTACAATTTGAGAAATATAATCAAGTTTTTCTTTATGTTTCAAAATAATTTCAACAATGTTTTTATAACCCATGCCAGCTAAGACTATTGTTGAAAAAGATTCATCTAATTTATCAATTCCATCGGAAAAAGAAATCAAAATATTTTTGCCTTTAACATTTTTAGATAAATTATTAAATGGTTCCTTTTTATTTTCAACACCCATTAATTTTATATTTTTATTTTTTTCTCTTAATAAAATTAAAAGGTAACCATGATCACTTCCTACATCATAGACGCCACCCAAATTTAAATCGATTAAATCAGCTATTTTTTTAATTCTCATCGCTATCATAAATCTTTTTTTCATTTAAACTTTTCTTTAGTTTAAATAAAGCTCTTGAAATAATTTGGCGAACTCTTTCTCTAGATATATTGTAGACTTTACCAATCTCAGCTAAAGTTCTTTCAACCCCATCATTTAAACCATAACGAAGTTTTAAAATGTCAGCTTCTTTTTCAGTTAAATTGCCCAAAGCATTTTTCAAAAGTTCTTTTATATCATTTTGCGAAACAAAATCTTTAGGTGAATCATCATTTTTATCTTCAATAAAATCCCCCAATTCAGATTCGGAATCATTACCAACATTTGATTCTAAGGAAACTGTTCCTCTTGATAAAAGTAAGGCGGCATCAATTTTTTCGAGTGGAACTTCTTTATTTAATTTTAAATAAATTTCTTCAGCAGTAGGTTCACGCCCTAAGATTTGGACTAAACTATTTTTTGCTCTAGCAATTTTGCTTAATAAATAAAGGATATTAGAAGGTATTCTTATCCCTCTACTTTGGTTATCAACGGCCTTTTTTACAGCTTGGCGAATCCACCAAGACGCATAAGTAGAAAATTTAAAATTTAAACTATAATCAAATTTTTCTACAGCGTGAATTAAACCTAAATTACCTTCTTGAATTAAATCTTGAAGAGGTACCCCTTTATTTGAATATTGTTTTGCAATCGATACAACCAATCTAGTATTAGCAACAATAAGTTCATTTTTAGCTTTTTGGTCACCTTTTTTAATTCTTTTTGCTAATTCAACTTCCTCTTCCTTCGTTAATAATTTCGATTTGGCAATATTTTTATAATATTGTTGAACATCATTAATTTGTTTTGAATTAGAATCATCATAATCATTAAAAGAATTATCAGTTTGATTGTTATCAAGATTATCATTCATAGAATTTAAAAAATTCTCTGCTAAATTAATATCCTCAGTACTTTCAATTTTATAGCCATTTTCATTTATAGCCTTTTCTATTTTTTTTATCGTCTCATCATCAAAATTGTAAAAACCAAATAATTCAATTAAATCAGAAGAATCAATTATTTTTTCTTCGTTTTGAGAAAATAATTCTTCTAAAGAGGAGATAAAAGATTTGATGTCTTTTTTCTTTAATTTATTTTTTTCTAAAATTTTAACAATTAACGAATTTAAATTTTGTTCCATAAATTTATTGAAAAATTAATTAACTGAAAAATCATCTAATTTCTTTTGCTTAGTAGGATGTTTTAATTTTTTAATTGCTTTTGCTTCAATTTGACGAATTCTTTCTCTTGTAACACCAAATTCTTTTCCTACCTCTTCTAATGTCCTAGGTTTATTATCATCTAATCCATAGCGAAGTTTTAAAACTCTTTCTTCTCTTTCTGTTAGATTGCTCATTACATCATAAAGAGCTTCTCTTAACATAGTTTTAGAAGTAAATTCAGTTGGAGAAAGACTTTCTTTATCTTCTACGAAATCGCCTAAATGTGAATCGTCTTCTTCACCAATTGGAGATTCTAATGAAACAGGTTCTAAAGCAATTCTTTGAATTTCTCTAATTCTATCAGGAGTCATTGCTCCATCCATCTTTGAAGAAATTTCTTCAGGTGTTGGCTCGCGACCTAACTCT
>CALVMY010000090.1 GCA_944349405.1 uncultured Bacilli bacterium
AAAGATGTTTTAACTCCGAAGATATCTCTTAATTTAGCATCTTTAGGGAGCCAATATTCATTATTAGATTCAATAAATTCAATTTCGCCATATTTATCTCTAAAATATTGAACTGCTCTTTTTTCATTTTCGAATTCATCCATAAAAGAGCAAAGATAATATTCAGTTAGGGCGAATTTACATTGGTCTGGAATCTCATTATATGGGGCATCCCCAATTCCAAGCACATTAAAGCCATGGTTTTTTAAAGCCATACAAAATTTCCAATATGAATCTGGAAAATGAGGCGAGACAAATACAAAATTACGCATAATCAAATCTCCATTTTATTTCATAACAAAAATATTTTACTTTAATAAATTAATTCTGTTAATGGCTTTTTTTAAAGAAAAATGAGCTATTTTTTTAATTTTTTTATCATTTATAGTGTTATCTTCGATAATTTTAAGCGCATTTTCCTTTTCACTTAAGGCTCTTTTTTCATCGATCTCACTTTTAAATTCAAATGTATCTAAAAACATTGAACAAATATTTTTATTAAAATCAACCATGCCTCCACTTGTGGCTAATTCAATTTTTTGATCTTTAATTTTATAAAACATATGGGATACATCAACCAAGCAAATAAAAGGATCACATCCACTTAAAAGCCCGATATCTCCGACATTTTTAGAAGTGAAATAAACTTCATCAATATTGTCAGCTTCAAAATTTTTCCCGTCTTTTGTATGTATATAAAGTTTAATTTTGGACATTATTTTTATCCTCGTTAGCTTTTTTAATTACGTCATCAATGCTTCCACAGAAAAGGAAATAATTTTCAGGGTATTTATCAAAATCGCCGCTTAAAATAGCTTTAAAAGATCTTAAAGTGTCTTTTAAAGGAACGTAAGCTCCTTGATAGCCACTATAAGTTTCAGCGACTTTAAATGGCTGAGAAAGGAAATTTCTTAATCTTCTGGCACGGACAACAATTTTTTTATCATCTTCACTTAATTCATCAACACCTAAAATTGCAATAATATCTTGTAATTCCTTATATCTTTGTAATATTTTTTGAACTCCACGAGCAATATTATAATGTTCTTCCCCTACCATATTTGGGTCGAGCATATTAGAAGAGGATTCTAAAGGGTCAACTGCTGGATAAATTCCTAATGATGCGATTTTTCTATCGAGAACTGTTTTTGCATCGAGATGAGCAAAAGTTGCAGCAGGTGCTGGGTCAGTTAAATCATCTGCTGGAACATAGACCGCTTGAATTGAAGTAATTGAACCATTTTTTGTTGAGGTTATTCTTTCTTGAAGTTGTCCCATTTCATTAGCAAGTGTTGGTTGATAACCAACAGCAGAAGGCATTCTTCCAATTAAAGCCGAAACTTCGTTACCGGCTTGAATAAATCTAAATATATTATCAATAAAGAAAAGTACATCTTGATGCATCTCATCTCTAAAGTATTCGCACATTGTTAAGGCAGAAAGAGCAACTCTAAATCTTGCTCCAGGCACTTCATTCATTTGACCATAAACTAAAGCGGTTTTTGAAATAACCCCCGTTTCTTTCATTTCGTTAATTAAATCATTTCCTTCTCTAGATCTTTCACCAACTCCTGCAAACACCGAAATACCTTTTTGATAAGAGACAATATTGTTAATTAATTCTTGAATAAGTACGGTTTTCCCTACTCCAGCTCCACCGAAAAGTCCAACTTTTCCACCCTTTAAATATGGGCACAATAAATCAATAACTTTTATTCCGGTTTCTAAAATTTCTTTATTTGTATTTTGAGATTCAAAAGATGGAGCGTTTCGATGGATTGACATTTTTGGAGCATTTATTAAATCCCCGATTGGTTCTTCATCAATTGCTTCGCCTAAAACATTAAAAACTCTTCCTAAAGTTGCCTCTCCTACAGGTACTTTAATAGTGGTTCCGGTATCTAAAACTTTCATCCCTCGATAAATACCTTCGGTAGGCCCTAAAGAAATACATCTAACTGCATCATCACCAATATATTGTGCTACTTCTAAAACCAATTCTTTGTCATCATCTAATTTAATTTTTAAAGCGTTCAAAAGAGCAGGCAACTTATTTTCCTTAAACTTAACATCAATAATTGCGCCTACTGCTTCAACTACATAACCATAATTTGCTTCCATTTTACTTACCTCTTCAAATTTCGACTTGCACTTGATACTTCATTAATTTCAGAAGTTATATTACTTTGACGAATTTTATTATATTCAAGTTTTAAATTATCGATTAAATCATCGGCGTTTTTTGTCGCATTATCCATTGCGAGTCTTCTAGCCGATTCTTCAGCAATTCTTGAATCGAAAATTTTAGTATACAAAGTGTAGTATAAATATTCTTCGATTAAATAATTTACAACTTCTTCTTTTGAAGGTTCAAAAGACGGGGAATAATTTCTCTTATAATTAGTTTTAATATCGATAGGCAAAAGTTTTAATGATTCAACTTTTGAAATTAAAGAATTGTGATAGTGAGTATAAATTAAGTCGATTTCTTTATATTCTCCTTTATTGTATAAAGTTACTAAATAATCTTTTAATTCTTTAAAATCGAATGAATTTTCTTTCAAATAATCAACAAATTCATCATTAATATCGATATTTTCGTTAGCTAATTCATTTTTCCCTTTTTCTCCAATTATTAAAATTTCATCATTCTTTTGATAATAATTTCTTAAAAATTTAATTACTTCGTTATTATAACCGCTACATAAACCATTATTTGATGTAATAACGATTAATAAACGTTTATTGCTGTCATATTTTTTTAAAAGATTATTATTAAAAGAATCACAGTCTGGATTATTTCTATTTATAAAAATAGTGTTATTAAAAATTGTTAAAAAACGATTATAAAAATCTATTACTAAAGAATATTCGTTATTTAACTTCTTCTCTTTAGCACTTGAAACAAGTTTCATAGCATTGGTCAATTTCTTTGTTGATTGAATCGATCCTAGCCTATCTTTTAAATTGTTTAAACTAGTTGCCATTATTTAACAATTGTTCCTTTTTAAAATTAGAAATAATTTCATTAAGTTTATTAAATTCAATATCGCTTAAAACATGTTCGTTATCGATTTTTTCAATAATTTCTTTATGAAAATCTTTAATATAACGATATAAAGAGGACAAAAATGGTTTAATTTTTTCAATTTCGAGATCATCTAAATAATTATTTTTTGCAGCAAATAAATATACTGCCTCTTCTGAGGTTTTTAATGAGGAATATTGATTTTGTTTTAAAATTTCTTCCAAAACTGCGCCGTGTTTTAATATTTTTTTAGTTGTAACATCAATGTCATTACCGAATTGATTAAATGCTTCTAATTCATGGAATTGCGAAATTTCCATTTTTAACGATGAGGAAGTCTTTTTTATAACTTTAAATTGAGCATTGCTTCCAACACGAGAAACAGAAAGTCCAACATCGATTGCAGGTCTTTGGCCTTTATTAAATAAACTTGTTTGTAAGAAAATCTGTCCATCAGTAATTGAGATTACATTTGTAGGAATATATGCAGAAATATCACCAGCT
>CALVMY010000091.1 GCA_944349405.1 uncultured Bacilli bacterium
TTTGAATTAAATTATATATATCGGTAAAATCCTCAGTTCTTAGAAAAATAACGACGCACTATTTAATGTTTCTTAAAAAACAGTTATAATGATATCGGTAAAATCCTAAGTTCTTTATAAAAAGGAGGCATTATGTTTAGAAGAGACGTTTATTTAAATAAGCTAATTGAAGGTGAAAACAATAATTTAATAAAAGTTATTACAGGCATCAGAAGATGCGGAAAGTCCTTTTTATTAAACGATATTTTCTATAGTTATTTAATTAAAGAACGTAACATTGATCCTAGACACATAGTTAGATTTGCTTTTGATAATGAAGAAGACATCATGAAATTGGACTCTTATTTTCCTAATAAGCCAACTACTAGAAAAGTTAATGGCCAATATTTAATCGACAGTAGAAAATTTTTGTCTTATATCGCTGATATCACAAAAGAAGGCGGCTTTTATTACCTTTTGCTAGATGAAATTCAAAATTTAGAAAATTTTGTAAGAGTTTTAAATTCCTTTTTATATAAAGAAAATTTTGATGTATATGTAACCGGTAGTAATTCAAGATTTTTATCTAGTGAAGTTGATACTGAATTTGGTGGAAGAGGATATAGAATCCACTTATTGCCTTTATCGTTTAACGAATATTTAGCAGGATCAAACATTAATAAAAGAGATGCGTTAGATGAATATATTCGCTATGGAGGGATTCCGCTTGTGCAGTTACAATCAAATGATACAAATAAAGTAAATCAAGCTATTTCAATAGTAAAAGAAACTTATTTTAAAGATTTAGAAGATAGGCACCCTACATCGAATAAGAATAATTTTGAAGAAACATTGCGAGTTATAGCTTCGATGATATCAACTAAAATTAATCCTGCTAGAATAGAAAATACATTTAAAAGTAAATATCATCTTAATATCCTTAGTGAAAGTATTAACGATTATATTAAATGGTTTGAAGAAGCTTATTTATTAAGTAAAGTTTTAAGATTTGATATAAAAGGAAGAGGTTATATTGCTACCCCTTATAAGATATATTTTGAAGATTTAGGAATAAGAAATGCAATATTAAATTTTAGAGATATCGACGAAACAGATTTAATAGAAAATTTAGTCTATAATGAATTACGATATCGCGGTTTTAATGTCGATGTTGGGTCTATTAAATTTTCCTCTAAAACCGATAGATTAGATAAAAATAACAAACCTATCTATATTGAAAGTGATGCTGAGGTAGATTTTGTTGCAAATAAAGGAAGCAAGACATATTACATACAAGTAGCGCTAGAAATAAATAATGAAGAAAAGAAGAATCAAGAATATCGTCCGTTAAGAAAAATTAATGATTCTTTTAAAAAAATCATTATTGTTAAAAATGATTCTAAACCTTTTTATACAAATGAAGGGTTTTTAAGGATTAATTTATTAGATTTTTTAACAGATATAAATTCGCTTGATTTATAGATGTTAAAAAATATTATTTAAATTAATATTGAAAACTCTAAATTTTATAGAACTTTTCAATATTAATTTTAAGGAAAATAACGCTTTAAAAATTGATTTTGTAATTTCTTTTAATGGTTTTATTACTTTAATAGAACCTAAATTTAAAAATGGTAACGTCAAAGCATTTAATATTTTTATTATCATGAATATAAGACAAATATGCACAAAAATAATAATAAATATGACAATTATAAATTCATATTAAATAAAATTAATTGTTATTTTTAAAAATATTCCAATTATTAAAGAAGTAGAAGTTAATTTAATATGATTTAAAGCATTAATTGAAAATAATAATAAGACTCATAAAGTAAAATGTTTACTTCCTAAAGGAACGATTGTAATTTGTGGAACAATAAAGGTTGCTTCAACCTTACCTAGTGAAGTATATTTTGTTTTATTGATTATTTACTAAAGATTAATTATATATATCAAAAACATATGTTCTATTTATATAAAATACCTTTATTTTTCTAACTAATCATTGAATATATATATATATATATATATATATAATGACCTCATAATTTATGATATTTATGGGGTTTTATATGAATAAATTAATTAAAAAAAGAATTACTAATTCAACTAAAAAAGGTTTTACTTTAGTTGAATTAGTTATAATTATTGCCGTAATTGCTATATTAGCGGGTGTTAGTGTAGCGGCTTATTTTGGTATTCAAAAAGAAGCTAAAGAAAAAGCTTTATTAGCGGAAGCAACAGATGCTTATAATGAATATAAAATTAATCAAATATTAAATAATGATGACTCATTTATTGAGTCATCATTAATAGAGGGAGTATATTATTCTAATAATTATGATGAATATATTCTTTTTAAAGATAATACTACTTATAACTTAGGATCATATATTAAAGAAAGTAATGAATTCTCTAATTCTAACCGTTTTGCAATAGATTATGATAATGATGGATTACCAGTTATCATTGATTTAGATAATAGTGTAGAGGGGATAGAAAGCAGTGATAGTTTAATTAATAACTTTGTTTTTAATGGATATAATGACTGTGTTGAGAATATTAGGGTAGCAAGGGAAAATGCTATTAAAGTTTATGAATTATTTGGAGAAGATAAATATGGAGACTCTTTAAATTATTCGCCTTTGTTTTATTTTGAAAAGAATGATAAAGATTTTGATTTAACGAATTTTGACGACAGAGAAACTTTTTCATTAGGCACAAAAATGACAATTAGTTATGAAAATAGAGCTTATGGAATTTCTTATAGCGATGAATATTTAGATTTTTTAAAAAAAACTAATGTAAATTTAGATAACTTTGAATTAAATTTTGGAATTCTGCCTAATGAAAATCTTACTTTGCCATCCAAATGTAAAAATACCACTATTAGTTCAATAAGAAGTTTTATTACAGATGACTTAAATTATTATTTTAATATTCGCGAATTAACAATACCTTCGTCTTATACAAATTTTATTTATCAAGATTCACTTTTCTATTCAAACATGGGCGGAGAATATGAAATAGCGGCAACAAATCTTGCTAAAATTATTTTTGAAAACGAAAACTTTGTTTTTGATATTGGAAATGAACAAAAATTAATCATTCCTCTCGGTGGATTATATTATGGGATTGTTCCAACTATAATTCTAAACAGTGGACTTTCAAATTCATTTATTTCTTTGGTAGAAAATTGTGATATCAGTAATGTTCAACTAGAAGGACAGAATTATATTTTGGAAAAAACAGATGATTTTGGACAAACACAATCAGCCAAATTGAGTTTTATAAATTATATTGAAAGCGACTCTTTAAATAACTTATTAAACAATGAGAAGATTAGTGAAATTAATATTTTATCACCGATAATAAAAGATTATGAAGATTTAGATGGTTTAATCTATGAAATAAAAATTGAAACAGTTCCAGAAGATAAATTATTATTGCTTTCTGCAAGCAAAAATTTATATAAAAAAACGTATTTTGGAGATAATTTTGATTCTATTACATTGGATCCTAATGCTTCTTTGGATTATAAATTAGCAAATGATTTAACAATAGAAGGGACTTTATATTTGGGATCTTGTTTAAACCAAACCGGCATGGGTTATCAAGGCTTAATTAGCGGAGATTATGCTACTCTTGATTTAAATGGACATACTTTAACGATTAAAGATGGAGGCTATTTAGAATCTTATGGAAATATTATCGATAGTGTTGGAGGAGGAAAAATAGTTGTTGAAAAAGGAGGAAAAATATTAACTCCTTTTGTAGTTACTGATTTTAATGGAGGAACTGTTACAGTAGGAAGATATAATTCTAATATGTCGCCATTTAATTCTTATATGATGCCTTATTTAAATGCTAATGTTGAAATATTAAATGGCGGAACATTATTAGGAAATTGTGTTTTATATGCAGGAGGAAGTCATAATGAAACACAAATTAAATTTATTGGAAATACTTCTGATTCATTAATTCAAACATTAAACGATTCTTCTAAAGTTAGTTTATCTAAAAGCGGTAGTTTAGAAGATTTATCTTCTTATTATGAAGTTATAGATTTAGAAGGTGAATTTAATATTAATGCAATGAATTTAGAGTTTATGACTTATAACATTAAAACTAATAAAGTTCCTTTCCCTATTTCTCAATATTTATCAATAAATATTAAAAATAATTCTATTATTCACTTAAATCAATTATTAAAAGTAATGTATGGATCAAAAATAAATGTTGATCAAAGTTCAACATTAATTTTTGAAGATATTGAATCATCTAACTCATTACAATCTGGAATATTTATTTATCCTTCATTTAATAATAATTCAATTAAATATAGTAATAGTAATGATGTTTCTAAAGCTAATGGTAATATATTAGGTTTATCTTATTATGAAGAAGAACATTATTCTTCATCTATAGATATAAAAGGTAGTATTACTTTTAAAGGAAACAATCATATATTCGCAGGTAAATTTGATATTATTACTAATTTTAGAGATATTGTTAATAACTTAGATAAAATTGAAATATCTTCTTATTCTTTATATGAAGGAGGAGATTATCAAAATAGCTCTAAAGATTGGGTTAAAGGTGAATATAATTATCAAAACGGAAGTAGTGCTGCTAATTATTATTCTCTTCCTTTAATAATTAATGAAAAAGCTTATATTAAAGGAAGTGATAATAGCTTAATCGAAGGAAGCTTTGATTTAAATAAAGGAACTTTTAAAGATAAAGATTCAACTAATACATATATCTTTATATTTGATAATAATGATTTTAAATTTGGTTATGAATTATTTAAAGATAATGTAGAGATGTATTTTACTTATAATTCTAAAGGTAGTTTTAAAAAGGTTAATGAAGTGTTAAATAATGATATCTATAAGATTAATAATAAAGAATATGTTTATTATTTAGGAACATTTGTTGAAGGGAGTAGAGCAAATGAAAATAATACATTTACATTTATAAATAATAAATTTAAATATAATCCATTAAAAAAAGATTTAACCGAAAAAATAACATTAACTTATTCATCTACTCATAAAAGATGGAATCAATAATAAGATAATTAATTAATAACCAGAGACAAAGTCTCTGGTTATTTTTATTAGATTATTTATTAAAGTTTTAATAAATAATCATTAATTATCTTTCTATATTTAGAATATAAAAGAATAGAGAATTTACATTTATTATTTCTAATAATATCTGAAGCTTCTTCTTCACTTATTTCTTTCATTTCTTCCATTATTGATGTATTACCTTTTAATTTAATTATTCATTTATAAAATAAACGAGGTAGTGTTCATCACTCCAACCAAAAAATCTATTAACAAAATAATTTTTTTCATTAAAAAAATAAATAATAAAGAGGTGGTTAAATGTCCTTCTTTAAAAGCAGGGGATGCGTCGCCTGCTTTTTAATTTATAAAAATAATTAAACATTTATTAATCTGAATACAAAATATTAATAACCTATTAAATAAGTTTTTATTACCTTTAAAACATAAAGGTAATAAAAAAGTAATTTCTATAATATTTATAGAAATTAATAGAAGAATCTATTTATAAATATTTTTATTAAATATATTCAACAGGAAGACAAACTAAATCATCTCTTAAATAGATTTTATTTTTATTTGAGGAAATGATTACACCTAGACCCCTTTTTTTTGTAATATCCTTATCAAGAAGATTAAAATTTAAGGCATCTTTTTCATTTGGCATATCTTTCTTTTTAATTTCTATTGGATATAAAATACCATTTTCTTCAATAATTAAATCAATTTCTGCTTGAATGTTAATTAATGTTTC
>CALVMY010000092.1 GCA_944349405.1 uncultured Bacilli bacterium
CACCATTTATAGTTAGAAATTTTCATATATTCCCAATCATATAATGGATATCCCCATTTTTGTCCACGAGAATTAAAATTATCGGCAGGATAGCCAGCAACATAGGTAACAAGATTCCTTTTGTCGACCATAAATAATTCAGGGTCAAAATACATTTCATCGCTATCATAGCCTAAAAAATGAGGCATATCTCCGATAATATCTATATTATTTTCTTTAGCGTAAGCATGAAGTTTATTCCGTTGTTTTATAAAAATAAATTGAAGGAAAAATTCATATTCAATTTCTTTTAAATGATGTCTTAAATAATGATCTTTTACTTCTTCATCGTAATAGCGGTCTTCTAAAGAATAATCAAACCAAGCTTTATTTCCGTTATTTAGTTTTATGGTCTTAAAAAGTGCATATTTCGATAGTTGTGTATCTTTTTTAAATACGATAAACTCTGGATCATCGACATTAAATCTTTTAAAAGCCTTTTTAAAAACAGAATTTTTAGCAAAAGAAACCTTGTCAAAATCAATTTTTCTAGGATTATCCCCAAAATTTAAACCAGTTAAATCTCTTGAATTTACTAATCCTTCTTCTATTAATTCATCTATATCTATCAATAAAGGATTTAGACCAAAAGCGGTTATAACTTGGAAAGGTGAATTAGAAAATCCAACATCTTCTAAAGGTAAAATTTCCCAATAAGAAAACCCACATTCTTTAATAAAATCTATGAATTTATAAGCTTCTTTACCTAATCCTCCAATGCCATATTTAGATGGCAAAGAGGTGATATGCATAATTACGCCACTTTCTTTAATTTCCATACTTTTTTATTTTATATTAAAGTACTTCTTTTATCAAAAATAATATTTATCCATCTATTTAGTAGTTTTCTAGTTATTTACTAGTGAATGTTAAGTTATTAATATTTGATTTTAAAAATATGTAGACAAAAAAATAATTAAAATTTGAAAATATTAGTTTACAATATACTTATATGTTTTATTTAAATTACCAAAAAAATATTAAAAAAATGTGGGAATCAGTTAGTATTTCCGATAAAAAAATTAAAGATAATGAAATTAAACCTGAAGGAATTATTAAAAAAGAATTTGAAATTCCTTTAATTTCAAATTCAAAAAACGTTAAATTTAAATCAAAAACAATAAAATTTAATATTTATTATGATAAAGAAATAAAAACTCGCCCTATAATTTATGATATTCATGGAGGTGGTTGGGCATACGGAGATAAAGATATTAACGATAACTTCTGCTATCATTTAGCAAAAGAAGGTTTTAATGTTATATCTTTATCATATACTTTAGTTTTTAAAGCTAAAGTAATAAACCAACTTCAAGAAATTGATTATTTATTAAATTATTTATACATAAACAAGGATAAATATTACTTAGATTTTTCTAATCTTTTTATAACTGGTGATAGCGCTGGAGGGCAATTAACATATTTATACGCTATTATTCTTTCTAATAATGAAATATTTAAAACTGTTTTTAAAATTGAAAATAAAAATAATCTAAAAATTAATGCTATTGCAATTAATCATGGAGCACCTTTTTTAAAAATGCAAAAATCTTATCCTTTTAAAAGTGTTTTTAAAGCTAAAAACGATAATATAAATAGATTAAAGATGCTTTATGGTTACTTTTATCAATTCAAAAAGGAGTATTATTTTACAGATCCAAACGAAAATTTAACACTTATCACTTCTTTTGTTCCCACATTTATTTTATCTTCAAAAGGTGATACATTATCGATTCAATCAGAAGAATTAAATGAATTGTTAACTAAAAAACATTTAGAACATGAATATTATTTTTATGATGACTTAAAAGTAACCCATGTATATAACTGTTTATTCCCTTCTTCAAAAGAAGGAAAAATAATGAATGATAAAATAATTCAATATTTTAAAAAGCATCTCACTAAATAAGTGACAAATATATTGTTTTTTTAAATTTAATCTTTAAAATATTTAAATATATGGAAAAGAATTTAAAAAACAAAGTTATATATCAAGTATTTGTAAGAAATTTCACTCCCGAAGGGAGTTTTAATGCTTTAAATGAAAAATTAGATTATATTAAAAATTTAAATATCGATATTATATATCTTTTACCTATTTCTCCTATTGGAAAAATAGGAAGAAAAGGCGATTTAGGTTCGCCTTATTCAATCTCTGATTATATGGAAATTAATCCTGAACTCGGCACTATCGATGATTTTAAATTATTAATCAATAATATTCATAAAATGAATATGAAAATCATGATTGATATCGTTTTCAATCATACTTCTCGTGACTCATATATCTATAAAAATCACAATGATTGGATGTATAAAAATAAAAATGGAGAATGCACTAATAAGGTAGGCGATTGGAGCGATGTATACGATTTAAACACCGATAATGAGGAATTAATCGCTTATTTAGTCAATGTTATCAGATATTATTGCTCAATTGGGGTCGATGGATTTAGATTTGATGTCGCTTCTTTAATAAGCGCTAAATTTTTTAATGCACTTAAAAAAATGCTCGATATTGAATATCCTGAAACTATTTTACTTGCTGAATCAATTCATCCTTCTTTTGCTTCTTTTGTAAGAAGCCAAGGTTTCAATGCTTTAAGTGATGCTGAATTATATTCATTAGGTTTTGATTTATGCTATGAATATAATGAAGTTGAACCATTTGATAAATTTATAAAAGGCGAAGATATTCGCTATTTAGATATGTATAAAATACTTCTTAACAATGAAGAAGCTTATAATCCTTCTTCTGCTTTAAGAATTAGAGGCTTAGAAAATCATGATCAACCTCGTTTATATGAATATACAAAAAATAAGAGATTACTTAAAAATTTAGCTGCTTATCAAGTATTTTTAAAAGGTCCAGCTTTTATTTATAACGGACTTGAAAGTAAGGCTGAAACTCTTCCAAGTTTATTTACTAAAGACTTAATTGATATGGAAATTGAAAAAGAATGGTATGATTTCATCCTTTCTTTAATAAATTATAAAAAATCATATAAAAACGATGAAATTTTAACTAGTGAAGTTTTATTA